>DASWYM010000371.1:0-16228 GCA_036404975.1 Chitinophagaceae bacterium | reverse complement strand
GGCCTTTATCGGAAACACTGTAAGCATAGTTACTTACTTCGGCGATGGTGCGCACCACATTCGGTGGGCAGCAGTTGGAGAGCGAAATGTATTCCACCCGGTCCTTGGACCAGCGCTGCTGAAAGGGAAGGGCATCGGAATAGGCCAGCGGGTTAGTATACAGGAACTTTTTCCCGTCGAGGCTGATGCCTGAAAGGACACTGTTGTACAGGGCCAACTCCACTATATCAGTGTATTTGGCATCACCGGTCAGCTGAAACATCCGCCAGTTCCAAAGCACGTTACCGATATTGGCACAGGTTTCATTGTGCGCGGTGAGATTGGGTAACTGGTAATCGCGTCCATAGGCCTGGTGGATCTTCTGAACCACGGAAGGGTTGTAGGAGGTGCCATCGGGCGACACCCCGTCATAGAGAGAGCCACAGCCACCGGTGATGTACATTTTGTGCTGCACCACATCCTCCCACATCAGGTGAAGGCGGTTCAGCAGGGAAGTGTCGCCCGTTTCGGAATACACATCTGCCACACCGGCATACAGGTAATTGGCCCGGACCGCGTGCCCCATGGCTTTGGTCTGCTGCCGGAAAGGGATCCGGTCCTGGTTATCATCGGTGCCATCATCGATATGACCTTTGATGTCGATCAGGTGCCGGGCGAGCTCCAGGTATTTGGGATCTTTCGTGGTGCGGTACATTTCCACCGTTCCCATATAGTGGGAAGGACAAATAGCGTTGCGGGCCAGGGTGGGAGAGGCTTGTTTATAGAACAGGTACAGGTAATCGGTAGCTTTCCGGGCCACGTCCAGCAGCGTCGTTTTGCCGGTGGCCCGGTAATGAACACAGGCAGCGGTCATCAGGTGGCCAATGTTGTAGGCTTCAAAGCTGAGGCGGTCCTCAAACTGTTTTTGAACACCACTTTTCCGCTGTTCGATTAGCGCTTTGGTATAGATGTAACCATCTTCTCTTTGAGATCGGGCGATAACAGAAATGGCTTTATCCATCCACTCGTCCAGTTTGGGATCTTTAGACACAGCATATACACTGGCTACCGATTCCAAAGTTTTATAGAAGTCTCCATCGTGAAACGAGGGGCCTTTATGCTCACCCGTATCCAGCCCGGCTGCGATTTCAAAGTTCCTGAAGGCATGACTCACTGCTGGATCGTTATAAATCCGCCACAGGTTAGGTACCATAGATTCCTTACAGACCTTGAAGCGTTCGCCCCAGAAGCCATCCGTCCACAGTACATCGTCCATGTCGATGTTCTTCACCACAGCATAAACGCTCCCGGAGTTGTTGACGAGCGCTTTATCCTGGGCTGAGCCTCTTTCAACCTGTATTACGGCAGCCAGGAACAAAAGGAACCATACTTTTGGCTTTTGCATATTCGAATAGCTTAATTCGTTTGTGTAATGGTATCAGCGTACCTATTGACAATATCTTTTCGCCGGCTCTCAGGCGATACCCTTAGCAAGGTTATTTTCCCATTTTTCACTTCCGCCTCTATGGTAGTTTGCTTAGGAGCATAGAGTTTAAAGCGTACGTCCCACGTCTTTGGCCAGGCCGGCAGCAGGTAGATCTTATCGCCGTCGGTTTGCAACAGCATCTCCTGCAAGCCGATCATCCCGGAGCCGCCCCAGTTATGATCGGGTGTCCAGTCATAGCCCGGACCCCAGAAGGCAGGAAACCGCCGCTCCGAGTTCTTTAGTTTCAGTAGCGTAAGCCTGGCGGCTTCTTCAGTCAGCCCCAGGCGGGCAGCGAAGATGTTGTGCTGCTTCCAGCCAACATGGCTTTTGAACTTTACCACACTGGTATCGTAATGATAGGTGTTGATGGCAAGATCCAGCCCGGGACGGCCAATGCCATATAGTCCCCAGGGGTATACGGGATACAGCTGCGGACTTTCGGTATTATTGATCCGTTCCCATAGCCTGGCCGGTGCGATGGTTCTATGTCCTGCCATTTCCGCAAAGGAGATAGGAGGGATGCGGCTCATAAAAATCTGCCAGTGCTTCTTCTTTTCAATAGAAAGATACCCATCGGGTAGTTCCAAAAGTCTTTGCCCAATGGTTTGTAGGGCCGCGATGGTGGAAGTGGCGTTATAAGCCATCTTATAGGTTTCGGCTGCCGAGCCGGGATAAAGCACCAGGTGGTCATTCCCGTCAAATGCTTTGGCTCCTCTTTGCTTGGCCCTGTACTGGTAGTGCTCATAGAAGAAGGTGAGGCAGCTTTCAATAAAGGGCAGGTACGCCCTGATGTCTTTTCCTGTGTACCGCTCTTCTTCCAGCATCATCAGGCAGAACTCCAGCACCGTGTCCCATTCGTATTCAAGCCATGCATTGTGCTCTACTCCCTTATCAAAGAGGGCCGGCCGTTTCCAATTGTATTCGGCAGGATTGGGAAGCCCAAAGTTTTCCAGTTGCTCGGTAAAGCAGGCCCCAGCATGCTGCCAGTAAACGGCACTGCGAAGTTCAGCATTCTTCAGCAGCCTTAAATAAAAGTCAAACTGTGGTTTCAGCAGGTCAAAATCTCCGCTCCGGATCATGGGGAAATACACCAGACGCTGGTTTTGGGCCGTGTGGGTGCCACCGCCCCAGTTACGGAAGTCGGGAGTGAATTTAGCCGTACTGTCGGTTAAGGAAGGATCATAGGTAAAGAGTCCGCCGTTGAACTTTGTAGGGTAAGTTCCAAAAGCATTGCAGCCCAACATGTACCGGAACAACTGGTAGTTTCTTCCGGCCTGCCACGCCAGGGAGTCCTCCAGGTTCTTTGCTGGATTTACAAACACGTAACTGCGATCCCAGAATTGGTGCCACCAGTTTGCCGTCTTGTGGTAACTCTCTTTTTCAGCCTTTTTGGCCTGGTTTCGGGCGAGGTATAGCTCTTTTTCCCATTCCGGGTAAGAGGGATGAGCTGCTGTATGCAGGTAAAGGTTCAGAGAGGTAGAAGTGGTAGCCGAGCCGCTCACCAGTTTCCAGGCTTTGAAGTCCGTATTCAGGTAGGTGCCTTCATACGTACCGGCGGCTTTCATGCCTATTCCTTCCATCAGACCGCCAAACGTAAGGTTCTTAAGCGGGTTGTACAACTGGTGTTTAACAGAGTCAAGTCCCTGCTGTTTCACCGTAAGATCGAACACAGTTGGTTCCGGCAGGTTGCGATGGTAGAACAGCACGTTGTCTCCTTCGAAGTCTATTTCATCTTTGCGCGTAATTACTGCTCCCTGGGGAGCCCATTTATACGAGTTGGCATTATTCTCTTTGCCCAATACACGCCGGTCCTTATACCGCCAGCTTTCGTAAGCGGCTTCGGCAACCACCGGTTTGTTGCTTTTCACGTCTACGTGCACTACCGGTCGAAACACATCTACCCAGACCCTGACCTGCGCTTCGTGTGCCCCTTTGGAACCGGTGATCAGTATGTTACCGTCTTTAAGAATCAACTCCTGCTGGAAGTCTTCTCCCATAAATGGATTCGGGGAAAGCTTCACCCTTACTCTTCCGAGTTTCAGAAGCGTATTGTTTTCATCGAAGGTGCCCGATCTTGATACATAAAAAAGTAGCTCACCTTTTTCCACCCACACATTCAGACCGATGTCCCCGCCACCGCAGGGCATAGAAGCGCCGGCGTTGGGGCTGGGATTGTTCCAGACCACGTTGTAATCGTTGAGCATTTTGGGCTGAGCCCACAAACTGCCTGTTATATGAAGACAGAATGCCGTGAATAGAACAAACGATATGAAGCGGAGAGCGTTCATGGCTGCCAATTATCGGTTCTGAAAGATGACACCGGCAAACCTTCCGTGCTGTACAGGTCGCCTTTGATAAAATCCTTGAAGGCATAGCGCACCGCCACCGGTTCTTTTACCTGTGGCGAAGAAACCAGCACCGAAGCTTTATTAATGACCGCTCTGGCTGGATAAAACACCTTGTCCTTGCCGGCGATTTCAAAAGTAGCGAGCTCTTTACCATAAGAAGTGAGCCAGTTGGGCGCGTTCCTGAACTTCACTTCGGCTATACCGCCTGCTATAGAGATCGTGTCATAAAGGGGACTTTCAAAGCTAAAGCCTTTCCTTCCATATGTTTTCCCCAACGCCAGCAGGGCCAGCCGCGTACCGACCACTTCTTTGTTGGCCGGGTGAATGTTGTTTTCTTCTCCTGCGTCCAGCAATACAGCCATTCCCGAATTGGGTATCTTGTCCAAAGCCTTGCGCTGGGCGTCTCTCAGAAATGCCGAATTGTATTTGCCGCCATAACGATAAGGTGGAAGCTGCGCATAATTATAAGGTGCAATCTGCGCAAAGTAGAATGGGAACTCACCGCGCCCCCACAGCGATCGCCATTCCTGAACCATGGCGGGAAAGAGGCTTTCATATACTTCTGGGTTATCATAATTCGATTCGCCCTGGTACCAAAGACAGCCACGCATTCCGTAGCCAATGATCGGATGAAGCATACCGTTATATAAGGTCGTAGGGGTGCGGCTCACAGCCTTTATAGTATCGCCTACAGCCGGGGCCTGTATCCCAAAGGGCTGCAAAGCGGAAGGTGTCATCCACGCTTCGGCATACGAGCCGCTATAACTTACATTGATGATCCCAACGGGCACTTCCAGCAGGTCCTGCAGCAGGCGTCCAAAGAAATAGGCGGTGGCACTGAAGTCGGCCACTGATTCAGGAGCCGCTTCTTTCCACTGTGACGGTTTGCTGTTATCCTGGGGCGTCAATACCGATGATCGCGGAACGGTATAGATCCTGAGGTTCATGTTCCTTGATTTAAGAATGGCTTCATTGGAGCCGGTGATAGGCTGGCCTTTGAACCCTTTCAGCGGCATTTCCATATTGGATTGCCCGGAGCATACCCATACTTCCCCAATCAGGACATTCTTTAGTTTTACCGGTGTGCCGTCACTAAAGCTAATTTCATAGGGACCTCCGGCTGCAGGCGTCTCTACCTGCACTTTCCACCGTCCGGAAGCATCCGACTTCACCTTATACGTCTTCCGGTTCCAGGAGGGGGTGACGCTTACCGGCTTGCCGGCAGTTGCCCAGCCCCAAAGATTTACCTTGTCATTTTGCTGCAGCACCATGTTATCAGTGAAAACAGATGCCGGTTTTACTTCGGCATGCAGGCAGAAGGGAAGGATGAATAATATAACAGTAGCAATTACTGGAGAAAGCAGCCTTTTCTTATCCATAGCATATCAGTAGTTCAAGGCTGTTCAGGAGAAAAGCCTTTATGAACAATCGTTTTAGTAGTAAACCAAAGGATGAATATGCGTTGCTAATTCGGTTAAACTATCCTGCACTATGGGCGGATTGGATTAAGAGACTCTTTATTGCACTGGCTGTTGCCCCCACACAAGAGATAAAAGGTTCAGCTGCTTTATTGGCTAATTTTCAATGAACGCTCCTCAGTATAATTGAATCATTACAGGGAGTTCCGCAGGTTAAGCCGGAAATTCACTTCCACCTGTTCCATGGATTGGTTCAGGATCAGCTCGGCTGCTTTCTCGCCCATCATCTGGAAATCGGTGGAAATAGTGGTGATACCATTGAGCAGGACCTTCTTGATCAGGGTCTCATTGTAGGAAATGATGCCCACGTCCTTACCGATGACCAGATCCGTATCCAGGATTTTCTCAATCACCAATACCAGGTCGTCTTCCGTCAGGTTGATATACACTTCCCCACTGGCTATAGGAATCTTCTTGATATCGTGCACGACCTGGTGGTTAAACGCATATTCCTGGCAGAACTTGGTAAAGCCGGTAACGATCTCGGTAGGGTAGTAGGTGTATTTAGGAAAAAGGAGATTCAGCGTGTGGTATTTGCTCAACTGCGGCAGGGCCTCCTCCAATGCCCGGCAAATATCTTTTTCGAAGTTCTCGTACACTGCCTTATAATTACCCGTAACCCCCGGAATGATCTTATCGAGCAGGATCAGCTTTTCTTTGGGAATGGTATTGATTAGCTTGTGTGCATTCTCAGCCCCTTCCACAAAATGGGGGATCACTACATAATAGTCATAATCCTCCTTTACGTTCAGGATCATCTTCTTGAATAGGGTGAAGTTGTTGTTGTAGATATAAAAATCAACCGTAGCCGCTTCCCCCAGCTTTTGGATCAGGGCATCGTATATGATCTTTTTATGTGCACTTAACTTATTAAAGAGCAAAAAGATCTTGATCTTCTTATCTACATTGGTGCTCTTTACATAATAACCCTTACCGGGGTAAGAACCAATGATGCCTATCTTCTTTAAATGTTTATAGGCTTTCTCTACGCTATCACGGGAGATCTCGAACTGGAAACTTAACTCATTGATGGAGGGCAGCAGGTCATCCTTTTGCAGCTTTTCAATGGCAATAGCCTTAATGATAGAATTTACCAGTTGCTGGTATTTGGGGGTTGCTGAGTATTCATCAATATGGATAAGTTTATAGAAAGGGTATGTAACCATGTGGCAAGACTTAGTTCAGGACAGATCCATTTTCACAAATGCTAATATAGAAAATTATTCAGCTGGACAATGATCCACCACGAGAATCAGCTACCCGGCTTTATCCATAAAATGGCTCAACTCCGCTACCGGTGCGGGCTTCAGAAAACTCACTATTATTGGCAGGCACACCTCTCTATTCGTTAAACTGATGAAAATCAGGGTGTATTCCTGATCCTGCTTCTTTTCCGGCATTTGGAGAATCTACACAAATCGAGGATACACAGGCTTTTACCTACATGATAGTGCATGACAGACAGCATACCGGGTAAGGTTAATTTTAGTGGTGTTAATTGTTTTGCTGTACTGAATACATTTATATGCAAGCTATTCTGGGTGTTGTTTTTCATTTTTTGGGGGGCTTTGCCTCTGGTTCTTTTTACATGCCCTACAAGAAAGTAAAGGGCTGGTCCTGGGAGAGCTACTGGATTGTGGGGGGCTTGTTTTCCTGGCTCATTGTGCCGCCGCTGGCGGCGTTTCTCACCATCCCTAACTTCTGGAACCTCATTGCCGGGGCGGACTCCACCACCTTGTTTTATACCTATCTCTTTGGTCTTTTGTGGGGCATCGGGGGATTAACTTACGGGCTGGGGGTGCGCTATTTAGGCGTGTCGCTGGGTTCGAGCATTATCCTGGGCCTCTGCATGGTCTTCGGCTCACTGGTACCCTCTCTATATTATCAGGCCGTGCCTCAGGAGGGCAAAGACACCATCTCGGCTATTGTGGGCTCCGCCTGGGGCCTGACCGTTCTTGGGGGCCTTTTGATTTGCATCGGCGGCATCGTGCTCTGCGCGCGGGCAGGCGTACTGAAGGAGCGCGGGCTGAAGGGGGAAGGAGAGGAGGGCAGCAATACTACTGCCGGCACCCATAAACTTCGGGCCGTAAAGCCCCAGCGTCCCGTGCTGGTCTCGGAAGCGGTAGCGGCTGATAACGGCTCTGTGACGCCCGTCTTTGAAGAAGTGGCCGTCACTGCCGAGGCGCCTCCGTCCGCCCATGGGGCGCCGTCCGGTGGGGTGGAGTACAAGTTTGGACTAGGCCTGACGCTCTCCATCATCTCGGGGCTCCTGAGCGCGTGCTTTAACTTTGGACTGGAGGCCGGTGCGCCCATGGCCGAGGCGGCCAACACCCTGTGGAAAGCCGCTAACCCGGGTGCTACTTCCGAGTTTCTCTACCAAAACAACGTCACCTACGTGGTGGTGCTATGGGGGGGATTGACCACCAACCTATTTTGGTGCATGCTGCTGAACGCCCGCAACCGCTCCTTTGGAGACTATCGCAATAAAAAGACGCCGCTGCTTAAAAATTACCTCCTTTCGGCGCTGGCCGGCACCACGTGGTTTTTGCAGTTTTTCTTCTACGGCATGGGGGAAAGCAAGCTGGGCAACGGGGCTTCCTCGTGGATCCTGCACATGACCTTTATTATTCTCATTGCCAACATGTGGGGCCTGGGATCGGGGGAATGGAAAGGAGTTTCTAAGAAAGCACGCTTCCTGCTGCTGGCCGGTGTGGCCACCATGATCGTGGCCGTCCTGGTGGTGGGCTACGGCAACTACCTCAAGGAGTAGGAGCAGGATGGCAACAAACCGTTAAAACACATTCGGCAGTACAGGCACGCTTCACCTGGTGTACGGCCTGAATTAAACTATTTAACCAACTTACAACAACCAACGCAAAAGCAACAATTGTATGAGCACGATAATACAAACGCAGTTTAAACACGTTAGCTACCTGTGGGATGAAGAAAAAGCAGCCGCGCTGGCAGGCGATGAGGTGGCCCTTCTGGTCTACCGCTCCAACCTGTTGGGCGCTGACCTGCGGCTGACCAACTACGGCGGGGGCAACACCTCCTGCAAAGCGGCGGCCAAAGACCCACTGACGGGTAAAGACGTAGAGGTGATGTGGGTAAAGGGCTCGGGCGGTGACCTAGGCACGATGAAGCGCAGTGGGCTGGCTGCTCTTTACGTAGAGCGGCTGCGCAGCCTTACCAACGTGTATAAGGGTATAGAGAGCGAAGACGCCATGGTGGAGCTGTTCAACCACTGCATCTATGACCTTTCCTCCAAGGCTCCTTCCATTGATACGCCCCTGCACGGCTTTTTGCCTTTTAAGCACATCGACCACCTGCACCCCGATGCCGCCATTGCCCTGGCGGCAGCCAAAGACGGCAGGCGGATCGTCGAGGAACTGTTTTCAGGCACCATCGGCTGGGTGGAGTGGCAGCGCCCGGGCTTTGACCTGGGGCTCCAGCTCAAGGCCTGCCTTGAGGAAAACCCCGGCATTCGGGGCATTATGCTCGGCTCCCACGGATTGTTTACCTGGGGAGACACGGCGTACGAGAGTTACATTAATACGTTAGAAGTGATCGAGCGCTGCGCCCAGTACCTTGAAGATAATTATGGAAAGAAAAGACCCGTCTTTGGCGGGCAGAAAATACAGGCCCTGCCCAAAGAGCAAAGAACCAAACAGGCAGCGGCCCTGGCCCCTGTACTACGAGGGCTGTGCTCCTCGGAGACAAAGATGATCGGCCACTTCTCCGATGACGAGCGGGTGCTGGAGTTTATCAACTCTAATGATTTAGATAGGCTGGCGCCTTTGGGCACTTCGTGTCCGGACCACTTCCTGCGCACCAAGATCTCGCCCTTAGTGCTGGACCTGGAGCCGGGCGAGGACCTCTCCAACTCCGAAGCCGTCAAAGATAAGCTCGCTCCCCAGTTCGAGGCTTACCGGAAGATGTACACCGAGTACTACAACAGCTGCAGGCATCCCAACTCGCCTGCGATAAGAGACGCCAACCCGGTCATCCTGCTCTACCCGGGGGTGGGGCTGTTTTCCTTTGCCAAGGATAAGCAAACCGCGCGCGTAGCCGCCGAGTTTTACACCAACGCCATCAACGTCATGAAGGGCGCAGAAGCCGTATCGGAATATACATCGCTACCCCGCCAGGAAGCCTTTAACATCGAGTATTGGCTCCTGGAAGAAGCCAAGCTGCAGCGTATGCCTAAGCCTAAATCCCTCAGCGGACGGGTAGCACTGGTGACCGGCTCGGGTGGGGGTATCGGTAAGGCCATTGCCAGAAAGTTTGCCCAGGAAGGCGCCTGCGTAGTCATCTCCGACATCAACGAAGATCGGATGCAGGAGACGCTCGGGGAGTTTAAAAAAGCCTTTGGCGGGGACGCGGCCGCCGCTGTGGTGCTGGATGTCACCAGCGGGGACACCATTGACGAGGCCTTTGCAAAAGCGGCGCTTGCTTTTGGGGGCGTGGACATCGTGGTCAACAACGCGGGTCTCTCTATTTCCAAAGGATTGCTGGAGCACACGGAGAAAGACTGGGACACGCTCTATGATATCCTGGTTAAAGGCCAGTTCCTGGTGTCCAAAGCGGGTGTAGCGGTGATGCGCCAGCAGGGCTTTGGCGGCGACATTGTCAACATCGTCTCCAAAAACTCGGTTGTTGCCGGGCCCAACAACGCGGGCTACGGATCGGCCAAAGCCGCCCAGGCCCATCTTTCGCGCCTGCTGGCCGCTGAACTGGGGGCTGATAAGATAAGGGTCAATACCGTTAATCCCGATGCGGTCATTGTGGACTCCAACATCTGGGCCGGCGGCTGGGCCGAAGGCCGTGCCAAGGCCTACGGCATCACGGTGGACGAGCTGCCGGCGTACTATGCCAAGCGAACCTTGTTGGGCGAGACCATTCTTCCCGAGGATATTGCCAATGCGTGCTTTGTTTTTGTAAGTGGCCTGCTTGCAAAGTCCACCGGCAACACCTTAAACGTAGACGGAGGTGTGGCGGCGGCCTTTGTGCGGTAGGGATGGTCCTGTAGACCCGCAAGCAATATAAACCATTAATGAAGCGAACACTGATTTTGTCTTGTATACAAGCGTAAACGGAGGGGTATATCGATGCCGGCCCCTTTGATTAAACTGACTTTAAAAACTTGTGTATCTTTTAACCCAATGTTCATTCCATCATGCAAGTAGAAAAATATAAAATAAACGAACTGAACCAGGAGGCAGCGGCCGACCACGGACGTAGGCTGCAGGCCCTCGCTCCCCAGGTATCCCACCAGGAAGACGTCCTGCAAAAACTCCAGGACTTCCAGGTAGCCATTCCCTCCTGGGCACTGGGCACCGGCGGCACGCGCTTTGGCCGCTTCTCCGGGGGAGGCGAACCGCGCTCGCTGGAAGAAAAGATCGAGGACGTGGGCCTTTTGCATGCTCTTAATAAATCCAGCGGCGTCATATCGCTGCACATACCCTGGGACACCCCCGAAAACCCTGCCTCCATCAAAGCCCTGGCAGCCCAGCACGGCCTGCGCTTTGACGCGGTGAACTCCAATACCTTCCAGGACCAGCCACATCAACAACACTCCTATAAGTTCGGCTCCCTGCAGCACGTGGACCGCGCCGTGCGCAGGCAGGCCATCGAACACAACATCGAAGTCATTAAGCAAGGCGTAGAGCTCGGCTCGGACTCGCTGACCGTGTGGCTCGCCGATGGCTCATCGTTTCCCGGGCAGCTCAACTTCCGCAAAGCCTTCCAGAATACCCTGGAAAGCCTCCAGGAAATCTATGCCTCCCTGCCGGACAGCTGGAAGATGTATGTGGAGTACAAGGCCTATGAGCCCAACTTCTACTCCATGACGGTGGGCGACTGGGGCCAGTCGCTGCTCTACGCCCAAAAGCTGGGTCCCCAAGCCTATACGCTGGTGGACCTGGGCCACCACCTGCCCAATGCCAATATTGAACAGATCGTCTCACTGCTGCTCATGGAAGGAAAGCTCGGCGGCTTTCACTTCAATGATTCGAAGTACGGCGACGATGACCTCACGGTTGGAAGCATCAATCCCTACCAGCTATTCCTCATCTTCCAGGAGCTTGTAGAAGGCATGGACGCCCGCGGGATGAACCACGCCTCCGACCTGGGCTGGATGATCGATGCTTCACACAACATTAAAGATCCGCTCGAAGACCTCCTGCAATCGGTGGAAGCCATCCAGATCGCTTACGCCCAGGCCCTGCTGGTGGACCGGGCAGCGCTCAAAGAAGCCCAGGAGAGCAACGACGTGGCCGAGGCCCAGGAGGTGCTTCAGGCAGCCTTCCGCACCGACGTGCGCCCCCTGGTAGCCGAAGCCCGCCTCAGGGCTGGGGGAGCCCTCCAGCCCCTGGCTGCCTATAGAAGCCTGAAGGTGCGCGAAAGCCTGATTCAACAACGAGGACAACAAACCGTCGCCACCGGACTGTGAAAATGAACACCACTGCCGTCATAGCCGTTATAGATGTAGGTAAAACCAACAAGAAGCTGCTGCTCTTCGACCAGGAGTACCGGATCGTGTACGAGCAATCGGCCCGCTTTCCTGAATCCACCGATGAAGATGGCGATCCTTGTGAGGACCTCGAAAGCCTGCGCCAGTTGGTGTCCGACTCTTTGCAAACCGTTTTACAGTGCAAGGAGTTTCGTGTAAAAGCGGTAAACTTCGCTGCTTATGGAGCATCCTTCGTCTACCTGGATGAAAAGGGACAACCCATGGCTCCCTTGTACAATTACCTGAAGCCGTATCCCGAAAGCCTGAAAGAACAATTCTACGGTGAGTATGGCGGAGAAGAAAAGGTCTCGTTTGAAACAGCCTCTCCTGTACTGTGTAGCCTTAATTCAGGTATGCAGCTTTACCGGGTCAAGTTCGAAAAGCCGGAATTGTTCCGGCGCATTAAGTATGCGTTACACCTGCCGCAGTACCTGAGCTATCTCGTATCGGGAACTCCTTGTTCCGAAATCACCAGCATAGGCTGTCATACCCAGCTTTGGAACTTTCAAACGAAGTTTTATCACCAGTGGGTCTACAGGGAAGGGATCATAGAAAAGTTTCCGCCCCTGTGGCCTTCCGATCGATTAATGCCGACCAGTTCCCCTGGAGCAGGTTATGGCGTGGGTGTAGGACTTCACGACAGTTCGGCGGCGCTCATTCCTTACCTGGTAAGCTTCCGGGAACCCTTTGTATTGATCTCTACCGGCACATGGTGCATCAGCCTCAATTCTTTTAACGATACGCCGCTGACACCCGAAGAATTGCGGCAGGATTGCCTATGCTACCTGTCGTACCAGGGTACCCCGGTAAAAGCTTCCCGCCTTTTTGCCGGCCAGGAACACGAAGACGGCGTAAACCGGATTGCCGCCCATTTTAACCAGGCCCCGGAGTATTACCATATCCTGCCTTTTGAACCGGAGACCGTTGCCGCCTTGCAGCAAAGAACTAAAGATCCTATAGGTGCTTCGTTCTCAAAGGGGGGGCTGCGCATTTCGCAATTTGCTGCCAGGAGTATGACCTCATTTGCATCCGGAAAAGAAGCCTATCACCAGTTGATCATGGATATTGTTGCACTGCAACAGCAGGCTACCGGACTGGTGATCAACGGTTCTCCTGTTAAAAGAATCTTTGTGGATGGCGGGTTTAGTAAAAATGACATTTACATGAACCTGCTGGCTACAGCCTTCCCGCAAATGGAAGTGTACGCCGCTTCCATAGCACAGGCCACATCCCTCGGAGCGGCCCTGGCCGTTCATGAGGAGTGGAACGAAAAGCCTTTACCCCATAATATTGTTCAACTAAAACACTTTACTGGTGCACAGCATGCCGTTTCATAAGACGAAAGAGAAGGCTATTTTACAAAACATCTTTATCTTAGGCAGAATTGTCCGTTAATACCAGGGAGGACCAGTTTGGCTGAGGTACCGGCATAACCGCAGGCGATCTATTCAATAGGAGCAGTTAATGGAAATGGGCATTAAATAAACAACAGGTGAACGGTAATGAAAAAATATAAGGCCTTCCTTTTTGATCTCAATGGGACCATGATTGATGACATGTCCTACCATATACAGGCCTGGCACCGGATATTGAATGACCTTGGTGCTGACATCAGCCTGGAGCGCATGAAAGAAGAGTGTTACGGAAAAAACCACGAGCTGCTGGAGCGCATCTTCCCGGGCCGCTTCTCCCTGGAAGAGAAGACCGACATGAGTTTTCAGAAGGAGAAACAATACCAGGAGCACTTCCGCCCCTACCTGAAATTGCTTAATGGCCTGCATGACTTTCTGACCGCGGCACAGGACGCCGGTATCAAAACCGCTATCGGCACGGCAGCCATCCTGTATAATGTCGACTTTGTCCTGGATGGATTGGATATCCGTTCTTCTATCGACGCAGTGGTCAGTGCCGACGAGGTGGCGAGCAGTAAACCGCATCCCGAAACCTTCTTGAAATGTGCCGCCTTACTGCACCAGCAACCAGCCGACTGTCTCGTATTCGAAGACGCGCCCAAAGGAGCCGAGGCTGCCCGGAATGCCGGTATGGACTGCGTGGTGATCACCACCCTGCACCAGCGGGAAGAATTTGCGCACCTGGACAACATCATTGGCTTTATTAACGACTACAACCACCCCCTGTTAAAAAAACTACTATGAGTGCTTTACATAAACCATTACCCGGAGAAGCTTATGTGATTGGCCTTGATTACGGCACCGATTCGGTGCGGGCTATTATCGCCGATGCTGCCAACGGTCAGGAAGTAGCTTCCTCTGTATTTTATTATCCCCGCTGGAAGAAAGGCTGGTACTGCAACCCTGCAGCCAATCTCTTCCGCCAGCATCCCCTGGATTATATCGAAGGCCTGAAAGCCACTATCAAAGACTGTCTCCAGATAGCCGGCCCGGCCGTGGCCCAAAAGGTAAAGGGCATTTCGGTGGATACTACCGGCTCCACCCCGGTGGCGGTAGACGCCACAGGCACCCCGCTGGCGCTTACCTCCGGCTTTGAAGAAAATCCTAATGCCATGTTCGTGCTCTGGAAGGACCACACGGCCACCGAAGAAGCGGCCCAGATCAACGAACACGCCCAAAAAGGGAACACCAACTTTCTCCAGTACGTAGGCGGCATCTACTCCTCAGAGTGGTTCTGGGCCAAGTTGCTGCACGTGCTCCGGGAAGACGAAGCGGTAAGAGCCGCCACCCATTCCTGGGTGGAGCACTGCGACTGGGTGCCCTTCCTGCTCACAGGCGGCACTTCGGTGGAAGACATGAAAAGAGGCGTGTGCTCGGCTGGGCATAAGGCCTTGTGGGCTGAAGCATTCGGAGGATTGCCTTCTGATGATTTCTTCGCCACCCTGGATCCGGTACTGAAAGGATTTACACAAAGATTATTCACCAGGACGTACACGTCTGACCAGCCAGCCGGCCGGCTGAGTGCCCAGTGGGCACAAGAACTGGGCCTACCGGAAGACGTAGTTGTAGGCGTAGGAGCCTTCGATGCCCACATGGGAGCAGTAGGCGGCCAGATCGAGCCCTACCACTTAAGTAAAGTGATGGGCACCTCCACCTGCGACATGCTGGTGGCCCCGGCAGGCGAAGTAGCCGACACCCTGGTGCGTGGCATCTGCGGACAGGTGCCCGGTTCGGTGCTGCCCTCTCTGATCGGCATGGAAGCAGGCCAGAGCGCCTTTGGCGACGTATATGCCTGGTTTAAAAACCTGGTCAGCTACCCGCTCGACCAACTGCTCACCCAGTCTACCCTCATTGATGCAGCTACAGCCGAAGCCCTTAGAAAAGAGCTCGGAGACAAACTCATTCAGACGCTCTCAGCCCAGGCCCAGCAACTGCCCCTGGGAGAAAAAGACGAACTCGCCCTGGACTGGCTCAACGGGCGCAGAACCCCGGACGCCAACCAGCTTTTAAAAGGCGCCCTCATCAACCTGAACCTGGGAAGCGATGCTCCCCGCATCTTCAAAGCCTTGGTGGAAGCCACCTGCTTTGGGGCCAAAGCCATCGTGGACCGCTTCCAGGAGCAGGGCATACCCATCCGGGGCCTCATTGGCCTGGGTGGCGTAGCCAAAAAGTCGCCCTACGTGATGCAGGTGATGGCCGACGTGATGAACATGCCCATCCGCATCCATAAGTCGGAGCAGACCTGCGCCATCGGGGCTGCTATGTTTGCCGCCACGGCGGCCGGCCTCTACGACAGGGTAGAAGATGCCATGCAGGCCATGGGCCAGGGCTTTGACGCTACTTACCATCCCAACCCTGACCGGACCGCTTATTACGCAAAGCGCTACGCTCAATACCAGCAGTTGGGCCAGTTTATTGAAGAGCGGACTGCAGCTTCCCAAAAAGAACCCCAATCCCAACCCAACCTTTCAACTGTTTCGGCATGAGTAAGTATTCCGACATAAAAGAGGCAGCCTACGCAGCCAATATGCAACTGCCCCGCCTGGGCCTTGTTCTGTTCACCTTCGGCAACGTCAGTGCCGTTGACCGCGCCGCCGGCGTGTTTGCCATCAAACCCAGTGGGGTGCCCTACGAGGACCTTTCGCCTGATCAAATGGTGATCGTGGATTTTGACAGCAACATTGTAGAGGGATCGTTACGTCCTTCTTCCGATACCAAGACCCACGCAGTGCTGTACCGCGAGTGGGAGGGCATCGGCGGCATTGTGCACACCCATTCTACCTATGCCACCGCCTGGGCTCAGGCCCTGAGGGACATTCCCATCTTCGGCACTACGCACGCTGATCACAACACGGTGGATATTCCCTGTGCGCCCCCTATGGCTGACGCCATGATCGAAGGCGACTACGAGTACCAGACAGGCTACCAGATCCTGGATTGCTTTGCCGAAAAGGGACTTAACTATAAAGAAGTGGAAATGGTGCTGGTAGGAAGTCATGCGCCCTTTACCTGGG
>DASWYM010000370.1:0-6784 GCA_036404975.1 Chitinophagaceae bacterium | reverse complement strand
CCCAGGAGCTGACCTATTACGGGCTGGACCTGTACAAGAAGCGCATGCTGGCCGACCTGCTGAAACGCCTGAGCGACGTGCCGGGCATCGAATGGATCCGCCTGCACTACGCCTACCCGCACAAGTTTCCCATGGAGATCCTGGACGTGATGCGCGAACGGGAGAACATTTGCAACTACCTGGACATGCCCCTGCAGCATGCCGCCGACAACATGCTCCAGGCCATGCGCCGCCAGATCACCCGCGCCGAGATGGAGGACCTGATCCAGCAGGTGCGGGAAACCGTTCCCGGCATCTGCCTGCGCACCACCCTCATCACCGGTTTTCCCGGCGAGACCCTCGACGACGTGGAAGAACTGAAAGGATTTTTGGAGCGCCAGCGCTTCGACCGGGTGGGCATCTTTACCTACTCGCACGAGGAAGATACCCCTGCTTTCGGTCTGGAAGACAACGTGCCGGCCGACGAAAAGCAGCGGAGGGCAGAAGACATTATGGCAGTTCAGCAGGAGATTTCTTTCGAGAAAAACCAGGAAAAAGTGGGGCAAACCTTCAAGGTGCTGGTCGATAAAAAAGAGGCCGGCCGCTACCTGGGCCGCACCGAGTTCGACTCGGTGGAGGTGGATAACGAAGTGATCATCCAGACCGACAAGAAATTATACCCTGGTGAATTCCACCAGGTGCGTATTACCCGGGCGTACGATTACGACCTGGAAGGTGAATTAGTTTAAAGAAAAGGGCTCCGAAGAGCCCTTTTCTATTTTAGTCGTCCTCCTCGCTATCTTCTCCGGCGGTAATGCTACCTCCTTCTTCACCTCCTTCATTTTGGTTGCCACCGGCTTCCCCGCCCTGGGCCAGGGCACCGGTCCGGATCTCGGAGTGGCGGATCTGGCCGCCCAGGTGAGCGGTCTGGGCCATAGCCCCGGCCGATACAAAGGCCAGCAGGAGGGTGAGCACCTTAAGGGCGGTAATGGCCCTGCCAAAGGAATACGCTAACAGTCCAATGAGTGCCAGCAGGCCACTGGCAGACACGAGCACCAGGGTGGCCTTGGCAAAGTCCTCGTGCTTTTCGATCACTACCTCGGACACGCCCGGAAGTCCTTCAACCACCTCTTCGGTGCCTTCGCCGGTGAAATAGACCGGCAGGGTAAAGACCCCTGCCGCCAGCAGGATCCAAAGGGCTGTTTTGGTAAGGGTATCGCTTTTCCGGAAAAAGGATATAATTAATATAACCAGGCCTATAATGGAGAGCACCACGGGCACATGAGTAAGTGCCAGGTGCAATTGGGTTGCATTCATAATACTATGTTTTTAGATGAAATAATTAGTGCGCGCTGGTAGACAGCACGTTTCGCAGGGATCAATTTGATCTTTTACGCTGTCCGGGGCGGGTGAAAGATCTGCCGGGCATAAAGAGAAGGCACAAAAGAAGTGTGCAGGGAAACGAAGAGAGGAGCTTCCGGGGTTGCCGGGTGACTGATCTCCATTTTGGCAATGCCGGGGGTAGCGTTTACCGGAAGGCTGTTTAGGGGAGCTTTGAAAGGCAGTTGCCGGTCCTGCTCGCGGTCGGCATCCTGGTGATCGTTGCCGTAGTGCTCTAGTATAAAATGCGCCAGGGAGGCTCCTTCCTGTTGCTGGTGGATATAGAAGTGCTCCACCAGGATAGGCAATTTCCAGAGTTGTCCCAGTTCGGTGAACGAAGAACCGAAGACCATAAAGAGGAATATCGTTGCCAGCTTACGCATTAACGTCTGCTAAATTTACGAAGATTAAGCGGGGAAAGGGTGGATAGGGACACGTATAATGTTTAGGAATTGTGAAATACCCCTAACCCTGGACGTAGCCATAAACTTCATTTGAACGACCTTTGTTGTTTGAACACCTAATATGGAGTCAGGATATAAAGATGCTACCCTACAGGATGTAGACGCTGCCGTGCAGGATTCCTGGAAGGCATTCGAGGTCTACCGCCACAAGAATGGGGCGGCGCGGGCGGATTTCCTCCGGGCAATAGCCCGGCACCTGGAGGCTTTGAGCGGGGAACTCCTGCAGAACGCCCACCGGGAAACCCACCTGGAGGAGTCCCGCCTGGGCGCAGAGCTGAAGCGTACCCTTTACCAATTAACCTCCTATGCCGATGCCTGTGCCGAAGGCACGTGGCTGGATATCCGCATCGACACTGCGGACCCCACCCGCAATCCCCCCAGGCCAGACCTGCGCAAGATGCTGATTCCGCTGGGACCGGTGGTAGTCTTTGGCGCCTCGAACTTTCCCTTTGCCTATTCCACGGTGGGGGGGGATACGGCCTGCGCGTTGGCGGCGGGCTGCCCGGTGATCATAAAGGCCCACCCGGGTCACGCCGAAACCTCGGAGTTGGTGGCGGCTGCCGTGCACAAGGCCGCCGAAGAACAAGGCATGCCCCGCGGGGTTTTCCACCACCTGCACGACCATTCCTTCGAGGTGGGCCGGGCACTGGTGCTGCACCCCCTGGTGCGGGCGGTGGGCTTTACCGGTTCCTACGAAGGAGGGAGGGCCCTCTTTGACCTGGCGGCCAAACGGGAGTATCCCATTCCTATATTTGCCGAGATGGGCAGCACCAACCCGGTGTTCCTACTGCCGCGGAAGCTGGAGTCCGATAAAGAAACCATCGCAGCTATGTATGCCGCGTCTATCACGCAGAGCGTGGGCCAGTTCTGTACCAACCCAGGGATCCTGGTGGGAGTGGAAGGCGAGGACCTGGACGCCTTTACAGAGCTCCTCGGATCGAAGATAGAGCAGACCCGCCCGGCCAAAATGCTGCACCCCGGCATTGCAAGGAATTACCATGAAAGGAGGGCGGAGGTGCTGGACCAGGACGGGGTAGTAGTGGTGGCCGAGACCTCCTTCGACTATACGGAAGAAGAAAGCATTCCTACGGTGGCCACCACGTCGGCCCGCGAGTTCCTGTCCAACCATTTGCTGCACCAGGAGGTCTTTGGTCCCTACTCCTTGCTGATCCGCTGCAGGGGCCTGGATGAAATGCTGGAGGTAGCCCGTGCCATGGAAGGGCAGCTGACGGCCACCCTGGTGGCGACTCCTGAAGAAGCCAAAGAAGCCGGCGAACTGGTGGCTGCGCTGCACCACATCTGTGGCCGACTCGTGTTCAACGGGGTGCCCACCGGCGTGGAGGTCGCCCTGGCCATGCACCATGGGGGACCTTACCCGGCCACCACCGACAGCCGCTTCACCGCCGTAGGGGCAGACGGGATCAAGCGCTTTGCGCGTCCTATATGCTACCAGGGCTGGTCGGATGACCTGTTGCCACCAGAACTCCGTAACGAAAATCCACTGGGTCTTTGGCGAACTGTAAATAATGCGTTAACGAGAGAAAGGCTTTAATAGCGTTCAAAAACTAGTTCATACTTTTACTCTATGCTTTTTACAGCCCACCGGATATCATACCAACAGACGAATTATTTCTCCAAGATTGTACAAGATTACCTGGCTAACGCGGCATCCCTCCAGTCCTTTTTCGCCCTGCCGCCCTCGCTGGATGGCTTCAAGCAGGCGATTACTCAAAAGAGCCTCCGGCCTGTGGACCGCACTGTACTCGTTGCCGCCCTGAAAAAGCAATATAGTGGCGTGGCTGTATCGGCGGATGTGGAAAAGAATATCGAGGCATTGGCCGGGGAGGACACCTTTACCATCTGTACGGCCCACCAGCCCAATCTCTTTACTGGTCCTCTTTACTTTATCTACAAGATCCTGCATGCCATACGGTTGGCCGATTACCTGAAAGCGGAACTGCCCCACTACAACTTTGTGCCCGTTTATTATATGGGCTCCGAAGACGCCGACCTGGAGGAGTTGAACCATACCTATGTGCGCGGAAAAAAGTACGAGTGGACTACGAGCCAGACAGGCGCGGTAGGCCGCATGATCATTGATAAGAAGCTGACTGCCCTGCTGGCAGAAATGGAAGGGCAACTGTCGGTGGACGCTCATGGAACAGTGATCACCCGGATGCTTAAGGAGTGTTTTACCGAGGGCAAGACTATACAGCAGGCGACCTTTGAGATCGTCCACCAGCTCTTTCAGCAATACGGGTTAGTGGTCCTGATCCCGGATGATGCGGACCTGAAAAGAAGGATGCTCGACATCTTCAAAGACGACCTTTTTCACCAGTTGCCCTCGGCTATCGTGGGGCATACTTCCCGGATGCTGGGCGAGCAGTACAATGTGCAGGCACACCCCAGGGATATCAATTTATTCTATTTAAAAGGGGATAGGCGCGAGCGGATCATCAAACACGGAGAAGGCTACAGTGTGAACCATACGGATATCCACTTCTCCGCCCAGGAACTGGAGGCGGAGCTGCAGGCCCATCCCGATCGCTTCAGTCCTAACGTGATCCTGCGCGGGCTGTTCCAGGAAAGCATCCTGCCCAACCTGGCTTTTATCGGGGGCGGGGGCGAGCTTGCTTATTGGCTGCAGTTCCGCGACCTGTTTGATCATTATAGAACGCCTTTCCCGGTGCTGGTGCTGCGCAACTCTTTTCTGTTGATGGAAAAGAAGTGGCAGGAACTGGCCGGGAAGCTTGACCTCTCCGACGAGCAACTCTTTCTTCCGGAACAAAGCCTGCTCGATATGATCATTGAGCGCGAAGGCAAAAAGCCCCTGCTCAATGGCGAAGTGCAGGAGCTGGCTCATATATACGAGCAGCTAAAGAGCCTGGCTACCAACGTGGACCAGACCCTGTCGAAACACGTGGAGGCACTGAAGACCAGGGCAACGAACCAACTCCTGGAGCTGGAAAAGAAGATGGTGCGGGCCGAGCGCAAGAAACACGCTGCCCAGCGGGCCCAGATCGGCAAGTTGAAAAAGGCGCTTTTTCCCGGCGGCTTACAGGAGCGTACCGAGAACATTGCAGGCTATTATGCTCTATGGGGAAAAGATATAATAGAGCAGCTCTACCAGCATTCTCTTGTGCTGGAGCAGGAATTCGTCATCCTGAAATCCAAGGACTAAGAAAAGGGCTGCCGGAGAGGTAACCTTGCAGCCTTTACTATATATTCTTATAATGATCAGCTAAAGGTATTCTGCCATCCTTCGCCTTTAAGCTTGTTCACCTTCTGCATCACTTCTTCGGAGAGCTGCACTTTGTATTCGCTCACCTTAGCGCTCACCTTTTCGTCAAAGGCCGCTATGATCTGGGCGGCGAGGATGCCGGCGTTTTTCGAGGCATTTAGGGCTACGGTAGCAACCGGCACGCCATTGGGCATCTGCAGGATAGAGAGCACGGAGTCCCATCCGTCGATAGAATTGCTGGACTTCACCGGTACACCAATCACCGGCAGGGTAGTGATGGAGGCCACCATTCCCGGCAGGTGGGCAGCCCCACCGGCACCGGCGATAATCACTTTCAGGCCCCGCTCTTTAGCCGACTGCGCATAATTAACCATGCGTATGGGGGTACGGTGGGCCGATACGATGGTGAGTTCAAAGTCGATCCCGAAGTATTTCAGGATGTCCGCTGCGCCTTGCATAACGGGCAGGTCGCTGTCGCTGCCCATAATAATACCTACCTGTGGTTGCATATCTTCATTTTAGTTAGCGTACAATGTCGCCCCGCAAACGTAACAATTCTATCTCAGCTAATTTCGTATTGTAGCGGGCCTGGATCAACCGGTTTGCCGCATCAGCCAGGCTTTGCTGGGCCTCGCGCATTTCCAGGAAGGTGGAAATACCCAGTCGGTACCGCTCCCGCGCAATAAAGAGGTTCTCCCGCACCAGTTCCATGTTTTCTTCCTCCAGTGTCAGGGTACGCTTGTATAAGTCGTAGTCCTTATAAGCATTGGTCACGCTGGTGGATATCTGCGAAAGATTCCGTTTGTACAGCAACTCCTGGTAATCGATATCCAGTTGGGCGGCCCTGATGTTGCGGCGCGTAAGATACCCATTGAAGATGGGGATAGACGCTGTAAGACCATAATTCAGGCCCCTGTTCTGGCTGAACAGCGGCTGGAAAGGGTTGATTACCGACTTATTGTCCGTACGGTTGAAGTTGTAGGCCGAGTTGAACGATACGGTGGGGAAGCGTTCGGCCCTTCTCTGCTCCAGGGTCAGCTGGGCGATGTCCAGGCTTTTCTGTGCCAGCAGGAGCTGGGGGTTGGTGGTATTGATCCCGTTTTGAATCGTGTCGATGGTCAGGCCCTCGTTGATTACGATAGTGTCCAACACCTGGAAATCGGTACTCAGGGGCTGGTCCAGTAGCTGGTTCAGCTGCTCTTTCAGCTTTGAAATGGCGGTTTGCTGCGTCAGGTGGGCCGACTTCTGGGCATTCAGGTCAATCTGGGCCTGCAACACGTCGGGCTTGGCACCCGTACCCACATCAAACTTATACTGGGCCAGCTTCAGGCGCTCCTCGCTTAAGGACATTTGTTCCTCGATGGCTTTCAGCCGCTGCTCCTGGCTTACGATGTTGTAATACACCTGCATAACGTCCGCCACGGTGGTGACCACCTGGTTTTTGATCTGCAGCTCACCCAGTGACACCAGTTCGCCAAGTCGCTTCTTGGTGATGAACATACGCATGCCGTCAAACAGCGTCCAGTTCAGGTTCAGCGACGCGCTGGTATTGTTCGACTTGATATCCTTACGGTCTCTTTTGGTGCCATCTGCCAGGGTTTGCTTCTGGTCGGTATTGTTGAAGTTAATACCGGCATTGGCATTGAGCCTCGGATAAAAGGCATAATTGGCATAAGAATAATCCAAAGCAGCCAGTGCCGAGTCGTTACGCGACAGCTGT
>DASWYM010000369.1:0-16575 GCA_036404975.1 Chitinophagaceae bacterium | reverse complement strand
GCGTTTAGCATGCAGGACAACCTTTATTATGCCTACCAGTTCAAGGTGAACTACCGCTCCGATACCCACGAGCTGGTGGATATCTTCAGCCGACTGGAAGCCTGGTACTCGATGGCCATGGCGGTAAAGACCTACGACCTGCAGTTCCCGCAGTTTAGCGATGAGGAGCAGCCCTTCTTTAAGGCCGAGGGCCTGTACCACATCCTGCTGCAGCAGCCGGTGTCGTATGACCTGGTGATGGACCCGAAGCAGAATTTCCTGTTCCTGACCGGGGCCAACATGGCCGGCAAGAGCACCCTGATCAAAGCGGTAGGCTCCTCGGTATTTCTTGCCCACATCGGTATGGGCGTGCCCGCGCGCAGCATGCAGCTCACCCTGTTCGACGGGCTGCTTTCCAACATCAACGTGGCGGACAACATAGCCAAAGGCGAGAGCTATTTCTTCAACGAAGTGCAGCGCATTAAGAACACCATCTACAAGATCAACGACGGAAAGAAGTGGCTGGTGCTCATCGACGAACTCTTTAAAGGCACCAACGTGCAGGACGCCATGAAGTGCTCGCTGGCCGTGATCCGCGGACTGATCAAGATAAAGAACTCGCTGTTTATCCTATCCACCCACCTCTACGAGATCGGCGAGGAGCTGAAAGATCAGCCCAATATTGCCTTTAAGTACTTTGAGACCACCGTGACCGACGAACAGCTTTCCTTCTCTTACCAGTTGAAGGATGGTATCAGCAATGACCGGATAGGGTATGTGATATTGAAGAGGGAGAAAGTGGTGGAAATGCTGGAGAAGCTGTGATGTGAAAGGAATTAGGAATTAGGGATTAGGAATTACGGAGGGAAGAGGGGCATGTCTGGCACATTGTTTTGGAGAAGAAGACAAAGAATATTTTACAAGAGGGGTAAGGAACGTGAGCGCTACCCTATAATAAAACGAAGTATGATTCGACGTGTAATTACCGGCTTATTTGTTTGTATTGGTTTATGCAGCACGGCGCAGAACATCGATGTGCAGCACTACCGCTATGGTATTGTGCTCAGCGACGAGAGCGACCGTATAGAGGGAGAGGCGGTTGTGGATCTGCAGTTCCTGCAGCCGGCCGGGCAGTTCTCACTCGACCTGGTAGGGCAGAAGGGCGGCAAGGGTATGCAGGTGAGCGCCGTGGAAGGCGCGGGCGTAAGCCGCTTTGAGCAGAAGGGCAACAAGGTAGTGGTGGCGCTGAAGAGCAGGGGCGCGGCTCGTGAGTGTAGGCGCTTTACCATCCGGTACAGCGGGGTACCGGCCGATGGACTGATCATCTCGCGCAACAAATACGGCGACCGCACCTTCTTTTCCGACAACTGGCCCAACCGCGCCCGCCACTGGATTCCCTGTAATGACCAGCCTTCTGATAAAGCATCGGTGGAGTTCGTAGTAACGGCTCCTTCCCACTACAAGGTGGTGTCCAACGGGGTGCAGGTGGGCGAAATTGCCGCGGGCAAGGGAAAGCTGCTCACCCACTGGAAAGAAGAGATACCCATCCCTACCAAGGTGATGGTGATTGGTGCGGCGCGCTTTGCCGTAAAACAGTTTACCGACAGCACCAGCAGCGTGCCCGTATCGGCCTGGGTGTACCCACAGAACCAGGAGAAGGGTTTTTACGACTATGCACTGGCTACCGGTATACTGAAGTTCTTCGAAGATTACGTTGGGCCTTATCCCTACCGCAAGCTGGCCAACGTGCAGTCGAAGACCATCTTTGGCGGCATGGAGAACGCATCGGCCATCTTCTATTCCGAGAACTCCGTGACGGGTGACCGCAGGGAGGAAGACCTGCTGGCCCACGAGATCGCTCACCAGTGGTTCGGCAATACCGCCACCGAAAAGAGCTTTCCCCACCTGTGGCTCAGCGAAGGCTTTGCCACCTACCTCACCAACGTGTATCTGGAGCAGAAATACGGCAAGGACACCCTGGCTAAAAGGCTGAAGGACCAGCGGCAGAAGGTGATCCGTTTTACTTGGACCACCGGTGCCCCGGTGGTGGACAGCACCTCCGACCTCATGGACCTGCTTAATGCCAATAGCTACGAGAAGGGCGCCTGGGTGTTGCACATGCTTCGTTCTGAGGTGGGCGACAGCACCTTTCACTCCATCATAAAGACCTATTACAACCAGTACAAAGGTGGCAATGCCGAAACGAGCGACTTCCAAAGGGTAGCCGAAAAGGTGTCCGGAAAGGACCTCTCCGGCTTCTTCCAGCAGTGGCTCTTCCAGCCCGGGGTGCCCCGGGTAGAGGTGTCGTGGATGGTAGCAGGCAATGAACTGCTGGTGACCGCCGTGCAAAAGCAGCGGATGCTGTACAACTTCCCGCTTGAGATCAAAGTGGTGGACGAAAAAGGAGGATCGGAGACCCACGTGATGCCCATCTCCAAGGTGATGAACACCCTGCCCATTCCCCTGAAAGGAAAGCCGGTAAAGGTGATCCTGGATCCCAACACCCGCCTCTTATTCGACGGCAAAGTGGTGAAGCGCTAAAACGAAACAGACTATTCCATAAAAAAGAAGCCCCCGCATCAGCAGGGGCTTTATAATATCGGGTTACTCATCACTGATCACTCATCACTCATCCCTACACGAGCATCGTCACGGGATTTTCCATGTACTTCTTGAACGTCTGCAGGAAGGAAGCGCCTACGGCACCATCCACGCTGCGGTGGTCGCAGGAGAGGGTGATCTTCATCACGTTGCTCACGCCGAAGCCGTCGCCCTTGCGCACCACCACTTCCTTGATCCGTCCCACGGCCATGATGGCGCTGTCGGGCGGGTTGATGATGGCAGTGAACTCTTCAATGTCCATCATGCCCAGGTTGGAGATGGTGAATGTGTTACCGGAGAACTCGTTAGGCTGCAGCTTCTTATTACGGGCCTTGCCACTCAGCTCTTTAGTTTCGGCCGAGATCTGGCTGAGGGTCTTCTGGTCGGCAAAGCGCACCACCGGAACGATGAGGCCGTCCTCGATAGCCACGGCTACCCCGATGTGAATATGCTGGTACTGGCGGATGAAGTCTCCCATCCACGACGAATTAACCGCAGGGTGCTTGCGCAGGGCCATTGCGGCAGCTTTCACCACCATATCATTAAAGGAGATCTTCACGTCGCTCACCTCGTTCATCTGGGCACGGGCTGTCATGGCGTTGTCCATGTTGATCTCCATGGTCAGGTAGAAGTGTGGTGCCCCGAACTTGCTTTCGCCGAGGCGCTTGGCAATCACCTTGCGCATCTGCGATACGTTATTATCCGTGTAGCCTTCCTGGCCCTGTACGACAGGCTGGGCAGGTGCAGCAGCAGGCTGGGCCTGGGGCTGTGCGACGGGAGCGGCTGAAGGCTTGAAGTTGTCGATATCGCTCTTAGTGATACGGCCATTGTCGCCCGTACCCTGAACCTGGGCGAGATCGATGCCTTTTTCCTGGGCCAGTTTCTTAGCCAGGGGAGAGGCCTTGATGCGTCCATCGGCTGTGGTAGCGGCAACGGGAGCCGGGGCAGCAGCTTGCTTGGCAGGAGCCTGAGCGGCCGGAGCAGCAGCGGCTTGAGCCTGCGGAGCGGCCTGGGGCTGGGCTGCCGGTTGCTGTGCACCCCCTTTAGAGGCGTTCACGATGGCCTGCACATCCACCTTGCCTTCCTCGCCTATAATGCAAAGCAGGTCGTTGACGGCAATCTTTTCGCCGGCCTGGGCTCCCTGGTACAGGAGCTTACCGTTCTTGTAGCTCTCCAGTTCCATAGTGGCCTTATCAGTCTCAATGTCGGCCAACACCTCGCCCTTCTTTACGGTATCGCCCACCTGCTTGTGCCAGGCGGCGATCACCCCTTCTGTCATGGTGTCGGAGAGGCGGGGCATCAGCACCACTTCCTCCATCTTGGAAATGTCTACCGGTGCACCCTGGGGTGGCACGTCGCCCTCTGCCTTGGGAGCGGGGGCGGTTTCCTGGGTAGTTTCCGCTTTGGCGGCTTCGGCCGGTGCAGGGGCAGCAGCGCCACCACCTGACAGGAGCCCAGAAATATCTTCACCCGCCTGGCCGATGATGGCCAGCAGGTCGTTTACCTGTAGCTTGCCGCCTTTATCGGCGCCAATATGTAATAGGGTACCGTCTTTATAACTTTCCAGCTCCATAGTAGCCTTGTCGGTCTCTATTTCTGCTAACAAATCTCCTTTCTTTACCGTATCGCCCACTTTCTTGTGCCATGCCGCTATAACGCCTTCGGTCATGGTATCACTAAGACGGGGCATCAAGATCACTTCAGCCATGTTCTAGTTTTTATATAGATAAATGCGGCGTGAAATTAAGGCAAATGGGGGAATTAAGCCGAAGATGTCTGAGAACTCCCGCCGGAAACGGAGTGCAGCCCTGAGACGGGAGGCCGTAATGTGTGGATAAACGCAGGTGAGACGGCTCAGTTGAACCGGATCCTTAAGCTGATTACGATAAGCCACCTGCGGGGCGCCTGCTTGAATGAGCCCGCAGATGGCCGGTGTCAGTGAATAGCGTAGTTGGAGTTAGTGTGTTCATTGGGAGGCCGATGCAGGGCAACTGCCCGCTTTCCCCTTAGAGCGACGGGCCAACAGGTTCCTACCTTCCATGGAGGCGGTTTCGTTTTTGGTCCAGGCATGGTAGGCGGTAGCCAGGGCCGCATCCAGCCGGCGGCATACTTTACGGCGGGCCGTATTCAGCTTCCGTCCTTCGATTCGTTCTTCGTACATCAGCACACCCCCGGCGTTGTAAAACTGCACGTTCACGGTCTTGGGCTGCGCCACAGTGGAAACCAGTTGCCAGGACCCCGGGGTGGTTCCGGCCTCTTTTTCCTGTGCCCGTATTTCGGACGTGGTGGTAAGCAGCAGGGCCACGGTGGCCAGGGCTGTCATTGTCAGCTTTTTCATATTGGTTAAGTTTAGAGGTGAACAAGTTCGAGCCTTTCTAAAACTATCCTATTAAAAGTTAAAGCCATGTAATAGAGGCCCGGCGGCGGCAAAAGACCAATGAAAGTAGGATAGCATAGATGAGTGCGGCAGGGTCTGTCGGGTATTTACAGGAAAGGGCGGAAAAAGAAAAAGGGACCGGTAAGGTCCCTTTGAAAAGAAGGTAAACTACACTTCTTAGAAGTCCAGGTTCAGGCCGAGGCGCTCGCGCAGCTCTTTGACCATGGGGAACTCTTCGGCGATCAGGTAGTACTGTTCCTTGGAACTCAGGGGCCGCTCGATGGCCACTTCCTCCTGCGGTGCCTCCACCAGGGTAACAATTAACTGCAGCATGCGGTTGTGCAGCTCTTTTTTCAGGAAATCGGACGCCTTGTTCCGCTCCAGTTCGAGGAACTTCTGGTTGATGTTGTTGCCAACCACGGCCTCGAAGCTCTGGGCATCCAGGATATTCAGCTGCGACACTTCAAAGCTTTGCCAGGCAGGATTCCTGGTGGCCTTCAGGTGGTCGATAAAGGCTGTCCAGCCCTTCTGCAGGCTCTCCATGTCCAATGGCTTATCCACTACCACGGTGCCCGTGTAATTAGCGCTGGCCTCCTGGCGCATACTGGCCAGGGATCCGATCTTCTTGCCGCTACCATTGCCTTTGGCTGCAGGAGCCGGCGGGGCAGGGGTAGGCGCAGGAGGGGGCGAATAAGAGGGCTGGGCCTCCTGTACGGCCACCGGCGAGGTCTTGGGCTTAGGTGTTTCTATAATAAGCTTAGGCTCCTCGCTCACCGGCTTTTGTGCCGGTTTTACTTGTGCCTTGATCTCTTGTGCCTTTACTCCTTTGACAGCTATAGGAGCAATGGCCTTAAAAGCTACCGGGCGGGCACTGTCGGCAATACGGGTCTTCTCCAGGCCACCACCCGAGGCGGTCACCTCGAGGGCCTGTTGCAGGTAGCACAGCTTAATAAGGGCCAGCTCTACGTGCAGGCGCTTGTTGCGAGCACTCTTGTAGTGGATCTCCGATTCGTTCAGCAGGTTCAGGGCACTCACCAGGTAGCTGGCTTCCACCTTGCGGGCCGTCTCCGCATAGCGCTTCTTAAAGCTTTCGACCACTTCGAGCAGAGAAGCCACGCGGGGGTCTTTACAGATAAGCAGGTTGCGCAGGAACTCGGCAAAGCCGTTGAGCACCATATCGCCCTCGAAACCCTTCTTGTTGATATCGTCGTACAGCAGCATGGCACCGGCCAGGTCCTGCTGCAGCATGCAGTCGATGAGCTGGAAATAGTAGTCGGCATCCAGGATGTTCAGGTGCTCCAGCGTATTATTATACGTGATCTCGCCATTGGTAAACGATACGATCTTATCGAGGATGGAGAGGGCATCCCGCATACAGCCTTCGCTCTTTTGGGCAATCAGCTGCAGCCCGGTCTCGTCGGCCTTGATGCCTTCCTTGGTAGCGATGCCTTTCAGGTGGTCCACCGTGTCCTGCAGGGTAATGCGCTTAAAGTCGAAGATCTGGCAACGGCTCAGGATGGTAGGCAGGATCTTGTGCTTTTCGGTGGTGGCCAGGATAAAGATGGCATAGGGAGGGGGCTCCTCCAGGGTCTTCAGAAAGGCATTGAAAGCCGAGGAGGACAGCATGTGCACCTCATCGATGATATAGACCTTGTATTTGCCGGCCTGGGGCGCAAAGCGTACCTGGTCCACCAGGGAGCGGATATCGTCCACCGAGTTGTTGGACGCCGCATCCAATTCGTGGATGTTCATCGACGTGCCTTCGTTGAACGACTTGCAGGAGTGGCACTCGTTGCAGGCTTCGCCCTCGGGGCTTACGTTCTCGCAGTTGATGGTCTTGGCCAGGATACGCGCACAGGTGGTCTTACCCACGCCGCGCGGACCGCAGAACAGGAAAGCATGGGCCAGGTGGCCGCTCCGGATGGCATTCCTGAGCGTGGTAGTGATATGTTGCTGTCCCACCACCGTATCAAAGGTTTGGGGACGGTATTTACGGGCTGAAACAATGAATTTTTCCATACGGGACACCTCGCCGCTAAGGTAATAGAAAGGGGGTATACGCCCCTAATTTTATCATAATCCAAACAGTTTTTTGGTGGAACTTGCAGGGTTATGTTCACAACGGGCCTGTTATTGGGGATAATTGCCGTTTTGGTACTGGTAGTGCTTTTCCTGCTCTTTAAACAGTACAAGGGCAAGCGCGACGTGGAGGTGGAACTGCTGCGCCAGCGGCAGGCAATGGCCGACCTGGAGCTTCAGGTGCACGAACTGGCCGCCCGCAAGTTCGAGGAATACAAGACCACCGTCTTCCTGGCCGAGCAGGAGCGCATCCAGGCCGAACAAAAAGTGGTGGCCGAGGCCTCCTTTGAGCGATGGAAGATCGAGTACGAGACCTCCATCCGCCAGGACGCCATTAAAAAGAGCCAGGCAGTCACCATCGGTAAGGTCACCGAGCACGTCATTCCCTTCTTCAGCGGCATCTTTCCTTATAATCCAAAAGAGGCCCGTTTCATCGGCAGTCCTATTGACCTCATTGTCTTCGACGGCATGGAAACCGACCCCGACCACATTTCCATCCACTTTATTGAAGTAAAGACCAGCACATCTGCCCTTACCCCGAAACAACGGGCCATTAAATACGCCATCCTGAACAAGCGGGTGGAGTGGAAGGAACTGCGGGTGTAGGAGGGAAGCTTCGAGCTACGAGCTTCTAGCTGAGAGCTTTGGTCGTTTACAGTCCCGGATGTCCTATTTAGCCCTAAGAGTGGTTTTTTACCCGATCAACTTCACCGAAAACCTGTAGATATTCCCTATATGACGGGTATCCAACCAGTATTAGATCAGTATCTATATAGATACTGGTTATATACTGGTCAGATACTGGTTTGATACTGGTCGGATACTGGTTATCCCCGGATGGGGAGGAGAGAAAGTATAGCGGTGTCCTAAAAGGAAATGGCTGCAGGCCCGGTGAACGGCAAAGGGAGGTCCGGGGGGGGCGGCTTGCAAGTCATCCATCAAATTCGTTACTTCATGCGATTGTGCCCAGGGCGTGTTTCATTGCAGGTTACCTTTGTAGTACCAACTAATAACTGCCATGAAAAAGCTTGTCTGCCTTCCTGTTTTGCTCCTGCTGGTGCACTTCCTTTCCGCACAGCTAAACACCGAAACCACGTGGACCCCGGCGGAGCCTTCCATTGATAATAAAGGAAAGGACTTTCTCTTCGGCCTACAGGTGGGGGTGCCCTCCGCCGCCATGCGCCCCGCTGTTAAGAATAATATGGGAGACGTGGGCTTTGGAGGCTGTTTCCTCTTTCTCTCCGATCCCTATACCTGGGGAAAGGCCAAGCGTTCCAGTGCGCTGCGCCTGGGGGGCGGATTGGGGTACACCTATTATGGACGCTTCAAAACCGAAGTGCCCTGGAATAGCTACACCGGGAGGGTTAAGACGTACTATGGTATATTTGATCTTAAAGCTATAGCCCGCTTTCGTCCGCAACTGGACCGGGGCTTCCATCCCTTTGCCGACCTGCAGGCAGGCATGGACCTCTATACATCGACCACCCGTGAGGACCTGAGCGTTCTTGAGCGCGAAGACGGCGATGAAGATATTGACAACACTGCCAGTGCCAGCTTCTCCAAAGGGATTGGAGGTGGAATAGCTCTTGGTTCCCGTGATCCCCAGAAGGCGAAGTTCGTGGTCCGGGTGATGTATAACTGGGGATCGCAGGTAAAATACGTGGTGCGCGAGTCAATGGCATATGATCAGGCGCAGAATACGCTCGTTTACGAGAGGGGGAAAGCCCCCGTGCGCTACGTGATGATCCAGGTAGGGGTTGGTCTATAAAACGGGGTGGCGCCTGAACTCCTTCGTACGGTCGAACAGGTATCGGTAAGTGGCCAGCATACGGCTGCGATAGGTGTCGCTGAAGTTCTCGGCCACGTTGATCATCTTCGGGTTGAAGTCGCCGATCCACTGCATCTCGTATTCGGTGTAGTCGATATTGGGCTGCTGCACCACCTTGGCGGCCTCGGCAATCATGAAAGAGTCGATGCCCTTGCCCTGCCACTCCGGCACAATCCCGAACACCAGTCCCACGAACTTCTTACAGGGCCTGGTCTTTTTGATCCACAGGAACTTGAGCTTGTGCCACAGGTCGAACTTTCCATCCAGGTACTTGAACCACTGGTTCAGGTCGGGGAGGTTGATAAAGATGGCAATGGGAGCTTCGTTGTGGTACACATACCACACGATCTTTTCGTCCATCACCGGCTTCATCTGGTTGAACATGTGGATCACCTGCTCCTTCTTTAATTGCTTTAGTCCCCCATGGCCGGCCCAGGCAGCATTGTACACCGTGGCGAAATCCACGGCAAACTTCTCCAGCTGGCTTTTGTCGATATAGCGGGCCTTGAACGCAGGATTGTCGGCATACAGGGCATGGCGGTCCCAGATCTTCTGGGCCAGGGGCTGTTTGGGGTGCATGCCAAAGCAGACCTGGTTGAAGAAGACGCGGAAGCCGTAGTTCTCGAACAGCTCCTTGTAATAGGGGGCGTTGTAGTTCATGCAATACAGCGGCTCCTGGTAGCCCTCCACCACCAGTCCCCACCAGCGGTCGCGCTCCCCGAAGTTGATGGGCCCGTCCATGGCCTCCATGCCCTGCTGCAGCAGCCAGTGTTTGGCCACGTCGAAGAGCATATCGGCCGCTTTTTGGTGGTTGATGCAATCGAAGAAACCGATACCGCCTACGGGACCCTCATCGCCCTTGGTGCGGTACTTTTTATTGGTAAAGGCGGCAATGCGGCCAATGAGGGCGCCGTTGTCGTCCTTCAGTATCCAGCGGGTGGCGGTGCCGAAGCGGAAGGCTTTGTTCTTCTTTGGGTCGAAGACGGCTTCCACATCTTTATCGAGCGGACGGATGTAGTTAGCATTGTGCCGGTTGATAACGACGTTTGCTTCGAGAAACTCTTTGGCCAGCCTGGGGGAGGTTACTTCTGTTAGTTGCATGGTGAAAGTGGGGCGCAAATTAAGAAATAGAGGGGAAGCTACAAGCCGCAAGCTACGAGCTGCTAGCAGATGTCAGTAAGTCATTGGGTCAATAAGTCATAGAGTCAGTAGCACAGGGCAAAAGAAAACTCCATAACCTGTTGAGGCTATGGAGTTCATTATCAGTCCTATTGCTCTTCTTAGAGGGCGCCGAGAAACATCTTTTGGGCGAGCTCTTCGTCGTGGTCGTAGATGTCGTCACGGAAGTTAAGCTTGCCGCCTTCATCCACCCAAGCGGTGTAGTAGGTGATGATCACCGGTACGGGCTTTTCCAGCTTCACGTATTTCTCCGTGCCGGCATTCATGGCGTCATAAATACGCTCAGGCGTCCACTCCGGCTGGTTGCGCAGCAGGTACTGGGCCATCTTCTCCGGGTCGCTCAGGCGGATACAGCCATGGCTGAAGGCGCGCTTGTCGCGCTCAAAGAGGCTCTTGGACGGGGTGTCGTGGAAGTAGATATTAAAGGAGTTCGGGAAGAGGAACTTCACCTTTCCCAAAGAGTTCGCTCCTCCGGGACGCTGGCGAATCTCCGGGAGGCCGCCGGATTCCCCGGTGATCTCCATGTTCTGGCTGGCCAGGTAGCCGGGGTTCCGCTCCATGGCCGGCAGGATCTCGTCTTTGACAATGGAGGGCGGCACGTTCCAGTAGGGACTGAACACCACCTGGTTCAGGTCGCCGTTGAACATCATGGTGTTGTGGCCCGACTTGCCCACTACAACTACCATATCCCATACTTTGCGCTGTCCTTCGTACATGTGCAGCACGAACTCGGGGATATTCACTACAATCAGGTTGTCGGATTTAGGGGCATTGGGCAGCCAGCGCATACGGTCCATGTTGATCAGGATCTGCTGCAGGCGCCTTTGTATAGGTACGTTCAGCTCTTTGAAGAACGTAGCCCCTATGACGCTGTCGGGCGTGTAGCCGTGACGGGCCTGAAAGGAAGCTACTGCCATCGCCAGGGTATCGTTGAATACAGGTGTGGTATCCGCTACCGGCAGGTCGCCCAGGGCGTGCAATGCCCGCTTTACCTGCACCAGGGCAGGCGAGGCGTCGCCCCTTTTATAGCTTTTCTTTTCAGGCCTGATCGTGTCCCACCTGCCTTTGGTGGCCAGGGCGTGGTAGCGGGCCAACTGTTCTTTGAGCTTGCCGTAGGAGGCATTTACGTCCTCGAAGTATTTATCGTCCTTGTGCTTCTTTTTGATAATGGAGTCGGCCAGTTCCATGGCATTGCGCTTTTTGAACGGCACAAAGCGCTCCATTTCCTTGCGCTTAATGTAGCCATCGGGGTAGGCTCCCATCATATAATAAATAAAGTGCTGGGTGAGCTGCAGCTCGGTCTTTAGTGTGGACTTGTCGGAAGTGCTCACTGAGAAGTCATCGGCTACAATAAGGTTATCCATCTTCTTCTGCAGGGCCTTATCCATCAGCGCCGAGTCTTTTGCATAGGTGATATGGAAGTCGTGAAGGCTCCAGAAGCCGCGCGCCTGCTCGGTCAGTCCCTCCGGGTTAAACCAGGCGTATTGGTAGTTGCGGGTATTGTAAAAGCTGCGCATGCGGCGGGCTATGGAGTCGGGCACTTTGCGTTCTACTAAGAAAGCCTCCATGGCCGAACTGTCCATAAACAGGGTGCTGTAGGCATTGGCTTTCGTGATACTGTAGTCACGGCTGCTGATATTTTTCTTTTCTTCTTCTGCTCCTTTTTCCTCACTGCTGCCGCTCTGCATATCACAGGACAACAGGAGGGTAGAAAATAGGGCGGTGTAGAGTAGGAGATACTTCATACCCCTGAGGTTACAAAACACATGCCTGTGAGAATTTGGCCGTTAGCTGGTGGCAATCACCCCGTTTTACATGGTGCTTTTTACAATTCTTTAAGAGAAAGTGGGGAAGGGTGGGGCAGAGGGATACTTTTTCCAAGCTCTTCCGAACTGTTTGGAGCCTTATTTGTCTTTTAGCTGGTATGGCTCATTTCGATTATACACTGGATTACAATATGGTAGATTTCAGGGAACAGCCACACCTGTACCGGGTAGGAAAGGGGGAACAAGGAGTGTTATTGGTTGAACCGTACAAGAGTGAAATACTTCCATTCTGGCGGTTTAAGACACCTGACATCGCACGTAAGTCTGCCAATAAGGTTTACCGGATGTTTCTTGGTTATAAAAAGGCGAAAGACTTTGTAGGAATGGACATGGCACGTAAGTTCCTGCAAATGGGTTACATCCGGTCGCGGCGATATGCTAACCACAAGAGTGGAAAGAAGTATGATGGTCCTGTGCCGCAAGACAAAAAGGGCGTAAGTGGTGCACATGGCCGAAGGGAGCTGCCCCGGGAAGCAGACCCGGTAAAGGCGGAAAGTGCCCGTATTTTTTATGAGAAATGGCAGATGGCAAAGAGTGATCCCCTTTACCAGCAGCTGTTGAAAGCCCATAAGGAGCTGTATAAAGGTCCCGGTAGCAATCCCAGATACTAAATCAACGAACAAGAATGAACTTAGGATATGCCTGTATTAATGTGTCGCTAAGCGAAGCAGGAATTTCAACCAATAAGGGAATGATCCGCCGCACTTTTATGGAAAAGGGCGTTCAGTACGCTTCGGGGCTGGCCCTGCAGAACGTTCAGGCCCTGCTGCAAATCCTGGAATGGAACGTGGCCAATGGTATAAAGGTCTTCCGCATCACCTCGGAGCTTTTTCCCTGGGCCTCGGAATACCGCCTGGATTCCATGCCCGACTTCCGCGAGATCCGCTCCCTGCTGGAGCAGGCCGGCAAGCTGCCCGTACGGGTAAGCACCCACCCGGGCCCTTTTAATAAAATGGCTGGCACCGGCGGGGTACTGCAAAACACCATTAAGGACCTGGAGATACATTCCCAGCTTTTTGACCTGATGGGGCTGGAGCCTTCGCACTGGAACAAGATCAACATCCACGTAGGCGGTGCCTATGGTGATAAAGACGCAACGCTGAAGCGTTTTGCCCAGAATTTCAAACTGCTCTCCTCCGGCCTGCAGAAGCGCCTGACGGTGGAGAACGACGATAAGCCGGGCCTTTTTACCGTGGCGGAGCTGCATCCCTTGTGGGAGGACACCGGTGTGCCCATCGTCTTTGATTATTTCCACCACAAGCTCCATCCCGGACTGCAGACCGAGGAGGAGGCCTTCCACTCCGCTTACGAGACCTGGGACGTAAAGCCGGTGTTTCACTTTTCCTCCTCGCGCAGGGACTATGAAGACCCCGCAGCCAAGCGGGAAGCCCATTCCGACTGGGTGCATGCGCCCATCAATACCTACGGCAGGGAAGTGGATATCGTGCTGGAAACCAAGATGAAGGAGCAGGCCCTGTTGCGCTACCGCGAGCAGTTTGGGGTAGCTTAATATATTATATACCTCAACAACTTAAAGGTAACCCTGATAGGTTATAAGGCTTTGGTGCAACTATGAACAGACATTAACACATTGCCGCATTTTCCCATTGGGAAATTACCCCTGTCCCCTTACCTTTGCAGCCTGAAACGAAAAGCTATGCCCTTCCCGGCCGGTTTTTTCGGCTAAAAACTCTTCTTAAAAGCTATATATGGCAAAAGTTGGTAAGGTAAAACAAATCATTGGCGCCGTTGTGGACGTACAGTTCCATGGTGGTTTGCCGGAAATTTTCAACGCTCTGGAAATCAAGCGCCCTAACGGCGATACGCTGGTGTTGGAAGTACAAACTCACCTGGGTGAAGACAGCGTGCGTACCATCGCGATGGATGGTACCGAGGGACTGACCCGTGGGGTGGACGTACTGGACACCGGTGCTCCTATTAAAATGCCTGCCCGCGAGGAGATCAAAGGCCGCCTGTTCAACGTAACCGGCGATCCTATTGATGGATTACCTCCCGTACCCAAAGTGGATGGCCGTCCTATCCACGCCAAGCCCCCTGCTTTCGAACACCTTTCTACTGCAACCGAAGTTCTGTTTACCGGTATTAAGGTAATCGACCTGATCGAGCCTTATGCAAAAGGTGGTAAGATCGGTCTGTTTGGTGGTGCGGGTGTAGGTAAAACCGTATTGATCCAGGAACTGATTAACAATATCGCGAAAGCCTACTCCGGTCTGTCTGTATTCGCCGGTGTGGGTGAAAGAACCCGTGAGGGTAATGACCTGATGCGCGAGATGATTGAAGCCGGCATCATGAAATATGGTGACAACTTCAAGCACTCGATGGAAGAAGGCGGATGGGACCTGAGCAAGGTGGATATGAACGAACTGAAGGACTCTAAAGCCACCTTCGTGTTCGGACAGATGAACGAGCCTCCCGGTGCCCGTGCCCGTGTGGCCCTATCGGGTCTGACCATTGCCGAGTACTACCGTGATGGTGATGGCTCCGGTAAAGGTCGCGACATCCTGTTCTTCGTCGACAACATCTTCCGTTTCACCCAGGCAGGTTCCGAGGTGTCGGCTCTGCTGGGTCGTATGCCCTCCGCGGTGGGTTACCAGCCGACGCTGGCTACCGAGATGGGCCTAATGCAGGAGCGTATCACTTCAACCAAGAACGGTTCAATTACCTCCGTACAGGCGGTATACGTACCGGCGGATGACCTGACCGACCCTGCCCCGGCTACTACCTTCGCTCACCTGGATGCCACTACCGTATTGTCTCGTAAGATTGCTGACCTGGGTATTTACCCGGCGGTGGATCCCCTGGACTCTACGTCGCGTATCCTGATGCCGCAGGTGGTAGGTGAAGCCCACTACAGCTGCGCCAACCGTGTGAAGCTGATCCTGCAGCGCTATAAGGAACTCCAGGACATCATCGCCATCCTTGGTTTGGATGAACTGAGTGACGAGGATAAGCTGACCGTGTCGCGCGCCCGTAAGGTGCAGCGTTTCCTGTCGCAGCCTTTCCACGTGGCCGAAGCCTTTACCGGTCTGAAAGGTGTGCTGGTACCGATCGAAGAAACTATCCGTGGCTTCAACATGATCATGGATGGTGAAGTAGACGAGTATCCTGAGGCTTCTTTCAACCTGGTGGGTTCTATCGATGATGCCATCGAGAAAGGTAAGAAACTGATGGCCCAGGCACAGGGATAGTTTTTGGAATAAGGTGTAACGACGTGTTCGCTACCCCATAACCTTAAACCTTGAACTTAAAACGGTAAACGATGACTTTAGAAATATTAACTCCGGAGCGTAAATTATTCAGCGGCGAAGTGTACGGCGTACAAATGCCGGGCATCAGTGGGTCCTTTGAAGTACTGGACCGCCACGCCCCCCTGGTGAGTGCCTTAAAGGCCGGTCGGGTGAAGGTGCTGCGTGACCGCCAGAACCACACCGAGACCTACCAGATCCAGGGTGGATTTGTGGAGGTACTGAACAACCGGGTGACCGTTCTGGTAGAAGGGGCCACCGTAGTTGAATAACTGTTCCCAACCGTAATAGAAAAAGCTCCCGCGCAGGCGGGAGCTTTTTTTATTCCACGGGTAAAGACAGCCATTGAGTCAATAAGTCATTGGGTCATTCGTGGTTACGCCCACCTTACACTGGGTTTTCGCCGGGTTTACTCTGAGTCTATCCTGAGTCCTATAAACTCAGAGTATACTCTGTTTAAACCCCAGTGGGCTGGGAAAGAATTAGGGATTGGATTGGGATAAAGGATTAGGGATTATGATTGCAGCGTGTGATTTGTCTCTAACAAGGAGTCCAGTCGTATTGACTGGCCTCTGCTATATTAGTAAGGTGTTGTTTTCCCGCTATTCCTCTAAATCCACCCCAATCCGGGTTCATACACTTAATTCAGTTGCGGGTCGATTGGGAAGTTGATCATCATTTCGTAATCGCCGCCCAAGTGCTTAAGGGAGTCTTTCCAGATCTCCTCGGCGTTTTCGTGGAAGATGAGCTTGCGGGTGGCTTCCACGGTAAGCCAGGTCTTTTCTTCCATTTCGGTTTTCAGCTGCCCGCTGCTCCAGCCGGAGTAGCCAATGTAAAAGCGGATCTTGTTGGGGTCGATCTTTTTGTTATTGATCATTTCGATCACCGAATCAAAGTCGCCGCCCCAGAAGACGCCTTTCATTACCTCGATGCCACCGGGTATCTCTTCAGGGTAGCGGTGCAGGAAATGGATGGTGTTCATCTGGACGGGGCCACCGTAATACACAGGCAGCTTATGCCCCTCGATCTCGGGGAGCAGCTCGTCGAGAGTATTTTCAAACTGGCGATTGATAACAAAGCCTATCGTCCCGTCATCGCGGTGTTCGGTAAGGAACACGACTGTTCGCATAAAGTTGGGATCTTTTAAAAAAGGATCAGCTATTAGTAAAACTCCTGCTCCTGGATCTACCATAAAATAAATGTACTGCTTAAGGATGATACAATTTCTGTTAAAAATTAATGATAATAATCTTATGCCACAAGCCTTTATATTTAGCAGGATATTTTTGTCAACCCAATTATTTTAAGCATTTTGTAGCCCGTGAAAAAAATATTTCCCCTTATACTGGTTCTTATCACCATCTCCCTTATTGGTGTTATTATTATCCAGGTAGCCTGGATCAAGAATATGCTGCTGCTGAAGGAAGACCAGGTGCGCCA
>DASWYM010000368.1:0-3713 GCA_036404975.1 Chitinophagaceae bacterium | reverse complement strand
TCGTTCCGGTGCATATGGTCGACAGCCTGACCACACCCATGCTGCCCACTACCGGCCAGGTACTCACCTTCCTGACTACCCCGATCACCAATCCCTTCACCCAGTGGACCATCATCCCGCTTATTCTTGTCATTTATGCCGGAGAGGTCGTTTGGCGGGAGCGGGAAGCCGGCCTGGGCGAGATCACCGACGCTGCGCCCGTGCCCGAGTGGGCCCGCTTCGTGGGCAAGTTCGGTGCCCTGGCGCTCTTCCTCTTTATGTGGATGCTGTTCCTGGCCCTTGCAGGCATACTGGTCCAGGTGCGCCTCGATTATAGCCACCACGAGCCGGGCCTGTTCCTTAAAGTGCTCCTGGGATTGCAACTCCCGGAATACCTGCTCTTTGCCCTGCTGGCCCTGGTGATACACACGATAATTAACCAGAAATACATCGGCCACCTGGTGGTCATCTTGCTATATAGCTTCATGGTTTTCTCCTCTGCGCTCGGCATCGACCACAACCTGCTGGTATACGCCGGCGGACCAGGCTGGTCGTACAACGACATGCGCGGCTTTGGCGGCTCCCTGGGACCCTGGCTCTGGTTCAAACTCTACTGGGCCACCTGGGCCTTGCTGCTTGCCGTGGTGGCGCGGCTGCTTTGGGTGCGGGGCAAAGACCACCACTTCCACGTACGCCTGCACGTGGCACGCCTTCGCCTTACCCGCGCAACCGCCCTCGTGGGCGCGCTGGCCATAGGTCTGATCCTAGGTGTGGGCGGCTACGTCTTCTACAACACCAACGTGCTCAACGACTACCACTCCGCGGAGAACGGCAATAAGCGCAGTGCCGAATACGAACGGCGCTATGCGCGCTACCAAAATGCCCCCCAACCCCAACTTACCGGCACCAGGATGCACGTAGAGATCTACCCCGGGCAAAAGAAGGCAGATATCCGCGGCACGTACCACTTCGTAAACAACAGTACCGTGGCTATCGACTCCATTCACCTCTCTACCATGGCGGGTGTTGCCACCGGGGACATTAGTTTCAACCGCCCGGCTACCTCCGTGCTGGAGGACAAGGAGCACGACTACCGCGTCTTTAAGCTGGCAGCGCCGCTCCAGCCCGGCGACTCGCTGCAACTGGCCTTCACCGTCCGCGCGGCCCGCCGAGGCTTTACCAACCAGGGCTCCGGGTTCGCTGTCGCAGCCAATGGCACCTATTTCACCAACGAAGGTTGGCTACCAGTCATCGGCTACCAGTCGTCGCGCGAGCTCGACAAACCGGGCGAAAGGCGGGCGCACGGACTGCCGACGCGCACCATGGTGCCGACTCTGGAAGACACGGTAGCGAGCGGGGACGTCACCGGCGAAGACGACCACAGCTCGCCAAGGGCCGCCCGCATCCACTTCGAAGCCGTGGTGGGCACCGACGCCGGCCAGGTGGCCATCGCACCGGGGGCGCTGCGCCGCACGTGGACAAAAGGCGGGCGCCGCTACTTCCAATACGTTTCCGATGCCCCCATCAGCACCGAGCAGGCCTTCTTCTCGGCCAACTACGCGGTGCGGGAAGGACGCTGGCAAAACGTGGCCATACAGATCTACTACCACCCCGGTCATACCGCCAACCTGGACCGCATCTTGCGGAGCGTGAAAGCCTCGCTCGACTATTACAGCCGTGCGTTCGGTCCCTACCCCTGGGGATACATACGGCTCGTGGAGAATCCCGTCCGCAAGATGGGGGCCCATGCCGATGCGGGCTCTATCGATTACGGGCAGGGGTTCTCGCTCTTCAAGCCGGAGAACGAACCGGGAGTGCTCGATTTGCCCTTCGCAGTCATCGCCCACGAGGTGGCCCACCAGTGGTGGGGCGCCCAGCTTCCCTACGCCTTTGTAGAGGGGGCCGGCCTGCTCACCGAGAGCCCTGCGTGGTACTCCGCCATGGGCGTGGTGGAAGAGACCTACGGCCGTGAACAACTGCAGCAGCTCCTGCGCTTCTTCCGGCAGCCCTATCCCATCGCTCCCGTTCAACAGAATACACCTTTGCTTCGGGGCGTGGGTCGCTACGCTGCTTACCGCAGGGGGCCCTTTGCCCTGCACGCTATAAGTGAATACATGGGCAGGGATAGGGTAAACGAGGCCTACCGCCGGATGCTCCAAAAATATGGCTCGGGACAGCCTCCCCTGCCCACCTCCCTCGATCTCTACCGCGAACTGAAAGCCGTTACCCCCGATACGCTCCGGCCCCTGCTGCACGACCTCTTCGCGGCAAACACCCGCTGGGAGCTGAAAACGAAAAAGGCGACGGCATCACGAGCGGCCGACAGCACCTGGCAGGTGACGCTGGACCTGGAGGCGCGCAAGGTAGTGGCCGACCCAGCAGGCGTAGAGACAGAGCTGCCGATGAACGAGTGGGTGGAGGTGGGCGTCTTTGCCCCCACGAAGGAGCAGGGCGCCGGTTTTGGCCAGACGCTCTACCTGCAAAAGCACCGCATCCGCTCCGGCCTGCAAACGATCACGGTGCACGTGGCGCGCAAGCCCTCCGACGCCGGCATCGATCCTTATCACCTGCTGCCCGACCCGCAACGGTTCGACAACGTAGAGCGGGTGAAGATGGAGAAGTAAGACAAACAGTACCACTAAAAAGGAATGTTGAATATTACTTAACTTTTGAAAACAATAATGATGAATAACAGATCTGAAACCACCATGACGAACAAATCCTCCGCCGCATTTAACATCATCGGCTGGCTCTTTGGAATACTGGTGCTGGCCATCGGTGTAGTGAACACATTCTGGGGCAACGATCCCGGCTTCGGCATTTTCCTGGTCGTTCTTTCCCTGGTTTATTTTCCCCCGGCCAATGTCCTCCTGGAGCGGCTCACCGGCATCTCTATTCCGTTGGTAGCGAAGATCCTTCTGGGCGCCTTTATTATCTGGGCGGCACTGGGCGTGGGCGAATTATTCGACAAGATCGACCTGATGTTGAAGGATCTGTAATATCTTAAGTATCCAACTAACAAACCACTATAAAACACAACACTTATGCTTACTCAAAACAAACGACTAATCGTCATTGTGCTCACCGTAGCCTTCCTGTTGCTGATCCCCTTCGTGGCCATGCAATTCAACAGTGGCGTGAACTGGAGCTCCTTCGACTTTATCGTGGCAGGTGTCCTGCTGCTTGGCACCGGTCTCCTCTGCGAGCTGGTCTTAAGGCTGGTGAAGAAGCCCAGTCAACGGCTCCTCATCGTAGGCTTTATTCTGCTGGCGCTCTTCCTGGTGTGGGCCGAGCTGGCCGTTGGCATCTTTGGTACCCCCTTCGCCGGAAGCTAAAAATGGAGCCATGAAAGACAACGTACGTACCGCTCCCCTCATTAACTGGCTCTTTGGCCTGCCGGTGTTTGCCATCGGCGTGTTGAACCTGTTCTTAGTGCATCCCGTACCGGGGATTGTAGGCCTTCTTCTTTCCCTGGTTTACTTTCCCCCGGTGAATACCTTTCTGAAGCAAAGGACCGGTTTATCCATCCCCCCTGCAGTAAAGATCATCCTCTGTGTAGTGATTATCTGGTTCACGCTGGGGGTAAGCGACCTTGGGGATATGATAGATTGAGGAGTGCCTATTTACTATCAGTGATTCTTTATCGGGGAGCCGTTTACCTCACTGTGATTGAAGGCAGTGCATTGGACAGTCAGGAAATCCATCAGTCCTAACAGTGACGGCCGTCATTGCCG
>DASWYM010000367.1:0-12291 GCA_036404975.1 Chitinophagaceae bacterium | reverse complement strand
CCAAACATCGGTCTGATCTCTACATTATGCGTACACGCCAAGATCAATGAGATGGGCTTTATCGAGACTCCTTACCGCAAGGTGGAGAACGGTAAAGTGGATATGAAGAAACTTACCTTCCTGAGCGCCGAAGAAGAAGACCTGGCGAAGATTGCCCAGGCCAACGTAGCCGTAAACGAGAAGGGTGAGTTCGTGGAAGATCGTATCGTTTCGCGCGAAACCGGTGACTTCCCCATCCTAGACAAAGGTGAAGTAGAATATATGGACGTGGCACCTAACCAAATTGTGGGTTTAAGTGCTTCGTTGATTCCGTTCCTGGAGCACGATGACGCCAACCGTGCCCTGATGGGATCGAACATGCAACGTCAGGCCGTGCCGCTGTTGCGTCCGGATGTGCCTGTTGTAGGTACCGGTCTGGAAGGTAGAGCAGCCCGTGATGCACGTATTCAAATACATTCAGAAGGCGAAGGCGTGGTAGAGTTTGTGGATGCCAACGAAATCCATGTACGTTATAACCGCAACGATGAACAGCGTTTAGTTTCCTTTGAAGATGACCTGATCATCTACAAGCTGACCAAGTTCATTAAGACTAACCAGGAAACTTCCATCAACCTGAAGCCTGCTGTTAAGAAAGGCCAGAAGGTAAAAGAAGGTGACTTCCTGACCGAAGGGTATGCTACCAAGAATGGTGAGCTGGCCCTGGGTAAGAACCTGAAGGTGGCCTTCATGCCCTGGAAGGGTTACAACTTCGAGGATGCCATCGTAATCAGTGAGCGCGTGGTGAAAGAGGACATGTTTACTTCGGTTCACATCTCCGAGTATGAGTTGGAAGTGCGCGACACGAAGCTGGGTGAAGAAGAATTAACCCCGGATATCCCGAACGTATCGGAAGAAGCTACCAAAGACCTGGACGAGAACGGTATCATCCGTATCGGTGCCCTGGTTAAGGAAGGCGATATCCTGATTGGTAAGATCACTCCTAAAGGTGAATCAGATCCTACACCGGAAGAGAAGCTGCTGCGTGCCATCTTTGGTGATAAGGCTGGTGATGCAAAAGACGCTTCGCTGAAAGCTCCGAACGGAGTGGAAGGTGTAGTGATTAATAAGAAGCTGTTCCAGCGTGCTAAGAAAGATAAGAATGCCAAGGTAAGAGAGAAAGCCGCTATCGAGAAACTGGAGAAGGTACACGAGAAGAATGTATCGGACCTGATGGAAGTGTTGCTGGATAAGCTGCAGACATTGCTGAAAGAGAAGGCCAGTGCCGGCGTCAGCAACAACTTCGGGGAAGTGCTGATTGGTAAGGGTGCCAAGTTCACGCAAAAGAACCTGGCGCAGATCGACTACCAGAACGTTAATCCTCTGGGCTGGACCAGTGATGAAAAGATCGATGACCAGATCAATACTTTGTTGCACAATTACAACATCAAGTATAACGAAGAACTGGGTCGCTATAAAAGAGAGAAGTTCAACATCTCTATTGGTGATGAACTGCCAGCCGGTGTGTTGAAGCTGGCTAAAGTTTACCTGGCTGTTAAGCGTAAGCTGAAAGTGGGTGATAAGATGGCCGGCCGTCACGGAAACAAGGGTATTGTAGCCAAGATCGTTCGTGCTGAAGACATGCCTTTCCTGGAAGACGGAACCCCCGTTGATATCGTTCTGAACCCGTTAGGTGTACCGAGCCGTATGAACCTGGGCCAGATCTATGAAACAGTGCTTGGCTGGGCAGGTATGAAGTTGAGTACCAAGTTTGAGACTCCCATCTTTGATGGTGCTTCTACCGAAGACATTGCACACTACTGCGAACAGGCGGGAATTCCCATGTTTGGTCACACTTACCTGTACGATGGTGAAACCGGTGAACGATTCCACCAGAAAGCTACTGTGGGTGTTATCTATATTATCAAACTGCACCACATGGTGGATGACAAGATGCACGCACGTAGCATCGGACCATATAGCCTGATCACGCAGCAGCCTTTGGGTGGTAAAGCCCAGTTCGGTGGTCAGCGTTTCGGTGAAATGGAAGTGTGGGCCCTGGAAGCCTATGGTGCCTCCAACATCCTGCAGGAATTGTTGACGATCAAGTCAGATGATATCATCGGCCGTGCGAAGACCTACGAGGCGATCGTAAAAGGAGAGAATATCCCGCGCGCTGGTATCCCTGAGTCGTTCAATGTATTGGTGCATGAGTTAAGAGGATTAGGATTGGATCTAAAGTTCCATGATTAATATTTGGACCGATGGTGAATGAATGATCATTCGCCATCGGTTTTTCCCTATGGTTGGATCAGTTTCATAGCAACAGCTGGTAATTAAAATTTAAACATCTTAAACATCATCTAAAGATGGCTTTTAATAAAAGAGACAATCGTCCGAAGTTAACCTTCTCTAAGATTACTATCGGACTGGCTTCACCAGACAGCATTTTGGAAAAAAGCTTCGGTGAGGTCTTAAAGCCTGAGACTATTAACTATCGTACGTATAAGCCGGAACGAGACGGCTTGTTCTGCGAACGGATTTTTGGTCCGGTAAAAGATTACGAATGCGCCTGCGGTAAGTATAAGCGTATTCGTTACAAGGGCATTGTGTGCGATCGCTGTGGTGTGGAAGTAACCGAGAAGAAGGTGCGTCGTGAGCGTATGGGCCACATTAAGCTGGTCGTGCCGATCATTCACATCTGGTACTTCAAGTCCCTGCCTAACAAAATTGGTTATCTGCTGGGAATGAGTTCCAAAAAGCTGGAGTCTATCATTTACTACGAGCGTTTTGTCGTGATACAATCCGGTGTTCGTGCAGATAAGGGCCAGAACTACGGAGACCTGCTGACCGAAGAAGAATACCTGGATATTCTGGATACCCTGCCGAAGGATAACCAGTACCTGCCAGACGAAGATCCCAATAAGTTCATCGCCAAGATGGGTGCCGAAGCTGTTCATGACCTGCTGGCAAGAATCGACCTGGACCAGTTGTCCTACGATCTTCGGAACGCAGCTGCCACCGAGACTTCGCAGCAGCGTAAGGCCGACGCCCTGAAGCGCCTGTCGGTTGTGGAAGCTTTCCGTGACGCCCAGACCCGCATCAGCAACCGTCCCGAGTGGATGGTGATGCAGTATATCCCCGTGATCCCACCGGAACTGCGCCCGCTGGTTCCCCTGGATGGCGGCCGTTTTGCGTCTTCTGACCTGAATGACCTGTACCGTCGTGTGATCATCCGCAACAACCGCCTGAAGCGCCTGTTGGAGATCAAAGCCCCTGAGGTGATCCTGCGTAATGAAAAGCGTATGCTGCAGGAAGCTGTCGACTCCCTGTTCGATAACAGCCGTAAGTCCAATGCCGTTAAGGCTGAAGGGGGCCGCGCCCTGAAGTCCCTTTCCGATGTACTGAAAGGTAAGCAGGGACGTTTCCGTCAAAACCTTTTGGGTAAGCGTGTGGATTATTCCGGTCGTTCGGTAATCGTAGTTGGTCCAGAGCTGAAGCTGCACGAGTGCGGTCTTCCCAAAGACATGGCTGCTGAATTGTTCAAGCCATTCATTATACGTAAGCTTATTGAAAGAGGTATCGTAAAAACAGTAAAGTCGGCCCGCAAGCTGGTTGATAAGAAGGAAGCTGTTGTTTGGGATATCCTCGAAAACATATTGAAAGGTCACCCGGTGATGTTAAACCGTGCCCCTACACTGCACCGTTTATCGATTCAGGCCTTCCAGCCTAAGCTGGTAGAAGGTAAAGCCATCCAGCTGCACCCGTTGGTAACGACAGCCTTCAACGCCGACTTCGACGGTGACCAGATGGCGGTACACGTGCCTCTGAGCAACGCCGCAATCCTGGAAGCCCAGTTGCTGATGCTGGCTTCACACAACATCCTGAACCCCCAGAACGGCACGCCTATCACCCTGCCTTCCCAGGACATGGTATTGGGTCTGTATTACATTTCTAAGGGTAAGAAGTCTACCGACGAAGTAAAGGTAAGAGGTGAAGGAAAGGCTTTCTACAGCCAGGAAGAAGTGATCATTGCTTACAATGAAAACCGCCTGGATCTGCATGCCCACATCAAGGTGAAAACCAATGTGCGTGTAGATGGCCAGCTGGTACATAAACTGCTCGATACTACCGTAGGTCGCGTCATCTTCAACCAGTTTGTTCCGGCAGAAGTAGGCTTTGTAAACGCCGTTCTGACTAAGAAGAACCTGCGTGAGATCATTGGAGATATCATCAAGATCACCAATGTTCCCAAGACGGCTAAGTTCCTCGACGATATCAAGCAACTCGGTTTCCGTATGGCCTATTCCGGTGGTCTGTCGTTCTCGATCAATGACCTGATTATCCCTGATATCAAAGAAGAGCTGCTGGAAAATGCGAAGGCAGAAGTTGATGAAGTATGGGAGAACTACAACATGGGGCTGATCACCAACAACGAACGCTATAACCAGATCGTTGACATCTGGTCCCGTGTGGATACCCGCATCACCGAAACGCTGATCCGCGAACTGAGCACCGACAAGCAAGGCTTCAACTCGGTATTCATGATGCTGGATTCCGGTGCCCGTGGTTCCAAGCAGCAGATCAAGCAGCTGGCGGGTATGAGGGGTCTGATGGCCAAGCCGAGAAAGTCGGGTAGTACAGGTTCCGAGATCATCGAAAACCCGATCCTTTCCAACTTTAAAGGCGGCCTGAACGTACTGGACTATTTCATCTCTACCCACGGTGCCCGTAAGGGTCTTGCCGATACGGCCCTGAAAACAGCCGATGCCGGTTACCTGACCCGTCGTCTGGTGGACGTAGCCCAGGATGTGGTTATTACCGAAGAGGATTGCGGAACCCTGCGCGGTATCGCTACCTCTGCCCTGAAAGATAATGAGGACATTATTGAACCATTATCTGACAGGATTGAAGGACGTACCTCAGTACACGATGTGTACGATCCCCTGACTGAAGAATTACTGATTGGTGCAGGTGAAGAGATCACTACCGACGTAGCGAACAAGATTGAAGAAAAAGGTATTGAAACCGTGGAGATCCGCTCGGTGCTGACCTGTGAAGCTAAGCGCGGTACCTGTGTGAAGTGTTACGGAAAGAACCTGGCTACAGGTTACATGGCACAGCGTGGAGATGCCGTAGGTATCATTGCTGCCCAGTCCATCGGTGAACCGGGTACCCAGCTGACCCTGCGTACCTTCCACGTGGGTGGTGTGGCCGGATCCGCTGCCGTTGAATCTACCCTGCTTGCCAAGTTCGATGGTACCCTGCAGTTCGATGGTTTGCGTACCGTTACTACGTTAAATAACGATGGCGACAAGGTTCAGGTGGTTATTGGTCGTACCGGTGAGATCCGTAACGTAGATGTAAAAAATGACCGTCTGCTGAACGTGATGAACATTCCTTACGGTGCTACGTTGGCTGTGAAAGATGGCCAGCAGATTAAGAAAGGTGATCTGATCTGTACCTGGGATCCGTTCAACAACGTTATCGTTGCCGAACTGGATGGTACGCTGAGATTTGAAAACGTAATCGAGGGTATTACCTTCCGTGAAGAAGCCGACGAGCAAACCGGCCACCGCGAGAAGGTAGTTATCGAAACAAGAGATAAAACAAAGATCCCTTCTATTATTGTAGAAGGCAAAGAGCGCAAGTCCTACAACCTGCCAACTGGTAGCCATATCGTGGTAGAGGAAGATGAGCCTGTTAAGGCTGGTCAGGTGATCGTAAAGATCCCTCGCGTTCTGGGTAAACTGCGCGATATCACCGGTGGTCTGCCACGGGTAACGGAATTGTTCGAAGCTCGTAACCCAAGCAACCCTGCTATCGTATCAGAGATCGATGGTGTAGTAACCATGGGTGCTGTAAAACGTGGTAACCGCGAGATCATCATTGAAGCAAAAGATGGTGTGACCAGGAAGTACCTTGTACCCCTGACCCGCCAGATCCTTGCACAGGATGGTGACTTCGTTAAGGCCGGTTCTCCATTATCGGATGGCCAGGTAGCCCCCGGCGATATCCTTTCTATCCAGGGTCCATTCGCCGTACAGCAGTACGTAGTGAATGAGATCCAGGAAGTATACCGTTTGCAGGGTGTGCGTATTAACGATAAGCACATCGAAGTGATCGTTCGCCAGATGATGCGTAAAGTATCGATTGTGGATCCGGGCGATACCAAGTTCCTTGAAGAGGACCTGGTGGATAAGTTCGAGTTCCTGGAAGAGAACGATTACATCTTCGACAAGAAAGTGGTAACGGATGCTGGTGAATCCACCCGCATGCGTCCCGGACAGATTGTTAGCTTGCGTGAGCTGCGGGAGGAAAACTCCATTCTTCGCCGTAACGACAAAAAGCTGGTCGACTACCGCGATGCCAAGCCTGCCACTTCGGCTCCGACCCTGTTGGGTATCACCAAGGCTTCCCTGGGTGTGACCAGCTGGATATCAGCCGCTTCGTTCCAGGAGACCACCAAAGTGTTGTCATCTGCTGCCATCCAGGGCAAGACCGATGACATGCTGGGTCTGAAAGAGAACGTAATCACCGGACACCTGATTCCTGCCGGTACGGGTCTGCGCGAGTTCGAGAACATGGTAGTAGGTAGCAAGGAAGAATACGAGCTGCTGCAAACTACCCGTGAAGCGATGAACTTCGACGAAGAAGAATAAGTTTACTGAAGCTTATACCATAACTAAAGAGCCTCACTTCGGTGAGGCTCTTTTTATTTAGAGTGTTTCCTTTACCTTCTCACTCAACAGAGAACATGAGATGTTTCCTATAGGTTATCCCTTCTTCTGCCGGTAATGGCCGCCCAGATGAATAGGGCCAATACCGCACCTCCGGTAGCCACCAGGATGCTGTATAAGTTAAATCCATCTACATCACCCCAGCCCAGCATAGTAGCGATCCAGCCTCCCAGCACCGCACCTACAATTCCAATGATCATCGTGACAATGCATCCCTGGGGGTCACGGCCCGGGCGAATGGCTTTGGCCAGCGCACCGGCGATCAAGCCTAGTATGATCCAAGATAAAATACCCATAGCTTATGGTTTTATGAATGAATAATTCTGGTTTATGAAAGCAAACGGCGTACCCGCTGTTAAGTGTTTGAAAAAGTTATATATATGTTTGGCTCTACTGATCAATTTGCCCTTTATTTTGCACAAAATTCATTGAATGAAAAACGGCATACTTATTTTGAATGCAGTATTGTTGGTCCTGGTAGGGGTGCTTTTCTACCTGCACTTTTCCTCGAACGACAAAAAAAGCTCTGTAAAAAAGAGTGATACCAAAACGACGCAAAAAGCAACTCCCGATTTCAAAATTGCCTATTTCGAAATGGACTCCCTGGAGAGCTCCTTTGAAATGGTCAAGGATGTAAAGACCGAGTTAGGCAGAAAAGAAGAATCTATCAATGGCGAACTGGAGCGCCTGGAAAGGACCTACCGCAACAAAGCGGCCCAGTACCAGTCGCAAGCCCAGACCATGACGCAGGTACAGTCGGAAATGGCTACCCGCGATATGATGCAGCTGCAGCAAAATATGCAAAGCCGTAAGCAGCAACTCGACCAGGAATACCAGGACTTCTATATGCGCAAAATGAAAGACGTGAAAACCCGCATCGAAGACTACCTGAAGCAATACAACGCCCAAAAAGGCTATACCTACATCTTTGCTTATGAGCCAGGGCTGTTTTACTACCGCGACACCACCTATAACATTACCGGGGATGTGGTGAAAGGACTGAACGATCTGTATAAAAAGAAGAAATAACATTTTGTGCCTCATTCAATTAATCCTGCTTCGGCAGGATTTTTTGTTTGGTTGGGCCGGGGTCTATTACCTGAAATACTTATCTTGACGGTTAAATTTCCACTTCATGGCTGAAGAGTTACTGACTGCACAAGAAGCAATAGCCGAAGACAAAGCCTTTAAGCGGTCGCTGGGCCTGCTCGATGCAACAATGATCGTAGCCGGCTCGATGATCGGCTCGGGCATCTTTATCGTAAGCGCCGACATGCTCAAAGACGTGGGCTCGGCCGGCTGGCTGATCGCTGCGTGGCTTATTACCGGCTTTATGACCCTCACGGCAGCCTTGAGCTATGGCGAGCTTAGTGCCATGTTCCCCAAGGCCGGCGGCCAGTATGTGTACCTCAAAGAAGCCTATAATCCTTTAATCGCTTTTCTATACGGCTGGAGCTTCTTTGCCGTTATCCAGACCGGCACCATTGCGGCCGTAGGGGTGGCGTTTGCTAAATTTGCAGCGTACATTTTTCCTGCGCTGGGCGAGTCTAACTACATTATCGGTAATGTCGATAGCTTTCATGTGTCGGCGGCGCAGCTGGTATCCATTTTACTGATCGTCTTACTTACTTATATCAATACCCGTGGCGTCAAAGAAGGAAAGATCATCCAGACCACTTTTACCCTCACCAAGATCATAGCCCTGTTCGGCCTGATCCTTTTTGGCTTCCTGCTGGCGGCCAAGGGCAACGTATGGGATGCCAACTGGACCAATGCCTGGGACTTTAGAAGTCACAGCAGCCGCATCGCCGGCTTCAATGGTTCTGAGGGCTGGGTCAGCATGCTGGGCTTTGCGGCTATTGGGGCCATGGCCAGCGCTATGGTGGGCTCCATTTTCTCCTCCGATGCCTGGAACAACGTGACCTTCATTGCCGGTGAGATCAAGAACCCGCAGAAGAATATCGGTCTCAGCCTCTTTTTGGGTACCCTCATTGTAACCATTGTCTATGTGGCCACCAACCTGATGTACCTGGCCGTGCTGCCCGTCAACGAGCTCGCCTTTGCCAAAGACAACCGCATTGCCCTGTCGGCCTCGCTGGAGATCTTTGGCGCTGCCGGCACCACCATACTGGCCGTCCTGATCATGATCTCTACCTTCGGCTGCAACAACGGCCTGATCCTCGCCGGTGCGCGTGTGTACTATACCATGGCACAGGACGGTCTGTTCTTCCGTCAAACTGCCCGCCTCAACCGCAATGCCGTGCCGGGCGTAGCCCTTTGGGTACAGTGCATCGTGGCCTCCCTGCTTTGCCTTAGCGGCAAGTACGGCGAGCTGCTCGATTATGTGTCCTTCGTGGTGGTGCTGTTCTACATCCTTACCATTGCGGGCATCTTTATCCTGCGCCGCAAGCGCCCCGATGCCGAGCGCCCTTACAAGGCCATAGGCTACCCGGTGCTACCCATCATCTACATTGTGCTGGCCCTGCTGTTCTGTATCGCCCTGCTGGTGTATAAAACCAGGTTTGCCGGCTTTGGACTTTTAATTGTGCTGATCGGAATTCCGATTTATTTCATTGCTTTGTCGCGAAAAAGAAGAACCGACCTCCAGTAATGAAAGATATCCAGCGCTTATTTGAACAGTTCAAGTCGATCAAAGTAGGGGTGGTGGGCGATGTGATGCTCGACTCCTATATGTGGGGCAGCGTTGATCGCATTTCACCTGAGGCACCCGTGCCCATTGTGACCCTGGAGAAGAAAGAAGAACGGGTGGGAGGGGCCGGCAACGTGGCGTTGAACCTGCAGTCGCTGGGCGCCCGTGCCTACGTCATCTCGGTGACCGGCGAAGACACTGAAGGCGACCGCCTGCACAAGTTGTTCCGTGAGCAGCATATCAATACCGATTACACCATCAATAGTCCCGGGCGCATCACCACCAACAAGACTCGCGTCATCAGCCGCAACCAGCAGATGATGCGCCTCGATGCCGAAATGACCGCCAACCTCACGCTGCAGGAAGAGGCGAAACTGATCGAATCCTTTGAGCTCTTTGTGCAAAAGGAAAAGCCACAGGTGGTGATCCTGGAGGACTACAACAAGGGCGTGCTCACCGAAGCGGTGATCCGCTGCGTCATCTCGGTGTGCAAGCAATACGGCGTGCTCACGGCAGTGGACCCCAAGCGCAAAAACTTTTTTGAGTATAAAGGTGTCGATATCTTCAAGCCCAACCTGAAGGAGGTAAAGGAAGCACTCAACATGCTCTTTACCGATGCCGACCCGGCCTTGCTGCAAAGCATCCACCTTGAACTGGAGAACATCCTGCACCACCATATTTCCTTCATCACCCTTTCCGAAAAGGGGGTTTTCTACCAGCAGGGCAGCGAATCCTCCGTCATCAGTTCCCACATACGAAACATTGCCGATGTGTCCGGCGCCGGCGACACGGTTATTGCCGTGGCCTCGCTGGTGTATGCGGCCACAAAAAATGCCCGGCTTATGGCAGAAATAGCGAATATTGCCGGTGGACTGGTGTGTGAAGTGGTGGGCACCGCCGCCATAGACCGCGAAAGACTGCTGCATGAGTGCGAACTTTTGCTGAACTAATGCGTTTCTTTGCAGTCCAGCGAAAAACTGAAGAACGTTCTAATTAACGACCAATGAAAAAGTATGCCATTATCGTAGCAGGTGGAACCGGAACGAGGATGGGCGCTGCTACGCCTAAGCAGTTCCTCTTTCTTCATGACCGACCTGTTTTGTATTATACCCTCAAGACCTTCCTGGATGCCTATGATGACCTGCAGATCATCCTGGTGCTGCCACAGTCCTATACCGACCTGGGCCGCGAGATCATCGATGCCTATTTCGATTATTCACGTATCCAGGTGACCTTCGGTGGCGATACCCGCTTCGACTCGGTGAAAAACGGCCTGAAGATGGTGCAGGAAGACTCCATCGTGTTTGTGCACGATGCCGTGCGGTGCCTGGTCACTACCGAACTGATCCACCGCTGCTACGACAGCGCCCTGGGTGTGGGTAGCGCCGTGCCGGTGATCCGTTGCAAAGACAGCATCCGCCTGCTCAACCAGGAGATCAACGACAACCAGGCTATCGAGCGCGATAAAGTGGTACTGGTGCAAACGCCCCAGACCTTCCACAGTCGCATCCTTATCCCGGCCTACCAGATCGACTACAAGGAGCGCTTTACCGACGAAGCCACCGTGGTGGAGTCCTTCGGGCTGAAGATCCAGCTCATTGAAGGCGAGGAGAACAACTTCAAGATCACCAAGCCCCTCGACCTGCTATTGGCCGAAAAGATCATCGAGATGAACTTTGGTGCCGGTACGGAAAATGCCGCCGTTCCACAGGACGATAATTCCCGCTACTCGGAGGAATAGCCTGGCTCCTGCATTAAAACTTTTTGGAAAGACCAGTCCATCGCGGCCGGTCTTTTTTTATGCCATAGAAGGCAGATTTAAGCCCATCTTCCTCCATTGTATCTTCCTGCGAACCCGCCCAGTCCCTAATTCCCTATTCCTAATTCCTCCCGATCCCAGGTACTGAAATTCCCTACATATTCCCTACATATTCCCTAGATATTCCCTAGATATTCCCTATTAATTCCCTATATATTCCCTATCTACGAGGATAGGGAATTAGTACGGAATAGGTTGGGAACATCCAGGGAATGTCCTGGGAATAAAGGAGCCTGAGGGCCGTTTAGGGCCTTCTTTAAGTTGGTGTCAATAGTTTGTTTACCATGGAAAGAAAGAAAAGGATAGTAAAATTGTTTTCCCTCAGGTACCAGGGATAGGCGGTGTTGCCAACCGAGAGATGTACAAGTAGCAAAGGGAGGTGGATTGAATTTCGTCGCGGGGCAAATCGTAGGTTACTTCTTTAACCATTTGATGTACCAGGGAAGGCGATTGAGCATAATGGCGGAGAAGGGCTCGGGCATGGAGCCAAAACTACTGTAAAAGAATGCCAGGGAGGGAATGTCGCTGCCCTCGAAATCGAGCAGGAGCGGGCGGGCTGCATGGTCAAAGATAAATGCGTCGATAAGGCGGTGCGAGGCGCCCAGGGCACGGCTGTTGGGATGATTGCCCACCAGCAGGTAGTAGGCCCGGTTGTGGGAGTATACAAAAGCCACGGAGGCAACCAGTTCATTGCTGGGGCTAAACACGCCGTAGGTCTCCGCGTTACCTTCTTGTTTTAGAGTATGGAACAGTGTCCTGAACCGGTTATACTCGTCATCCCCGAACGCCTGTTTTTGCTGGACCGACTGTTGCTGGTTCAGGCGGATCACATCATCGAGCGGGATACCTTTTTTGACCACCAGGTTAAAGGTGTAGGACCGTTTGATGTTGCGCCTGGTGTTGTCGCGGTATTTCAAAGCCAGCGTTTCGTAAGTAGGAAAGAGGTCCAGCACAAAGTTGTTGCGTTGGTAGAGCGTGTAGCTCTTCAGCGAAAAGACATTGCCGCTGTTGAGCGAGAAATCCCAATACTTAAACTTCTTTGGAATGGCTTGGAAGAAATTCTCCAGCAGGTCTTTATTTATCTCCTTACCAAAGAGACCCAGTTG
>DASWYM010000366.1:0-3661 GCA_036404975.1 Chitinophagaceae bacterium | reverse complement strand
ATTGTGGCTATCGGCGCCTCGGCCGGGGGGCTGGAAGCTATCCACGAATTCTTCGATAACATGCCTGTTAGCGGCAACCTTTCCTTTATCATTATCCAGCACTTATCGACAGATTATAAGAGCCTGCTGGTAGAACTGGTGGCCAAGCATACCGAAATGAAAGTGTATGAGGCTACGCACGAAACCCTGGTGGAAAAGAATTGTATCTATGTCATTCCCAACGACAAGCTCCTGACGGTTTCGCAGGGTAAACTGCAGCTGGGTGTTAAGAACTTCGAAAAATCGCCCAACACCGCCATTGATACCTTCCTGCTATCCCTCGCTGAAGACCAGGGGGCCAAGGCTATTGCAGTGATCCTGTCGGGTACCGGCACCGATGGCACGCGCGGCATTGAAGCGGTCCACCAGGGTGGAGGCATGGTACTGGTGCAGGATCCAATAACGGCTAAGTTTGACGGCATGCCCAACAGTGCTATAGCCTCGGGTTACGTGGATTATATCCTCAGTCCTGAGCTGATGCCGGAACAGATTTTCAATCACATCAAGGAAAATCCTAGCCGTAAATACGCATCGGCCTTTGATGAAAAGCATCTTCCTGATGTGCTGCAGCTGATCGAAAAGAGCTGCGGCTACGACTTTCATAATTACAAGACCCCGACGATCATGCGCCGCATTGCACGCCGCATGCAACAGGTGGGTAAGGGCTCTTTCAATGATTATATTGACCTCCTGCAAAGTTCTCCCGAAGAGTGCCGCGTCCTGGGTAAAGAGTTCCTGATTGGCGTGACCAAGTTCTTCAGGGATATGCCTGCCTTCACCATCTTTGACCAGGAAGTGTTGCCCGACATGGTACGGACAAAGACCAGCGGCACTACCCTTAAAGTATGGGTCACGGCCTGCAGCACCGGCCAGGAGGCGTATACCATCGCCATGATCATGGATAATTACCTGCGCACAGTGGGTAAGGACCTTGAGCTGAAAATCTTTGCCACCGATATTGATATTGATGCCATAGAGTTTGCCTCGAAGGGTGTCTTCCCGGCATCAGCCGTTGAAGATGTTCCTTCAGAATACCTGGGCCGCTATTTTTTAAAGCAGGGTGACCAGTATATTATTGAACCTTCCCTTCGCAAGAAGATCGTCTTTGCCCGTCATAACATTTTAAAGGATCCTCCCTTTATCAAAAATGACATGATCACCTGCCGCAACATGCTGATCTATATGAACAGCATCCTGCAGCGTAAGGTGCTCTCTACTTTACAGTATTCCCTCAATACCGGCGGCTATTTATTCCTGGGGCCCAGCGAAATCCCTGCCTCCATCTCCAGCACCCTCAGCGAAGTGAACAGTAAATGGAAGTTCTACCGCAAGCTCTTCAATGAGCGGCCATACCAGCCAACTCCCTTCAACACCTCCAGCCAGCTAAAGACCAGCCGCGAGATCAGGTCCACCGCCTCCAGCCGGGAAAGCTGGGTGGCAAAGGAACTGGCTGAAGACTTCAAAAACATCCTGACCGAGGAGTATGGCTTTGCGGCTGTGTATATCGATAAGAATTACGAGATCAAGGAAGCCGTGGGTGACTTCCGCAAGTACCTTTCCCTTCCCCAGAAGATCGTCAATCTCAACGTGTTGAAAATGGTGAGTGCGGAACTTTCCATTGCCCTGAATACTGCTATCCGTAAGGCTATTAAGGAAAACAGCAAAGTGACGCTCAACAGCGTACGGGTGCGCGAGGGGAGTGAAGAAAAATACCTCAATCTGCTGGTAAAACCTCCCTCCAGCCGCGAAGGCTATATGATGATCGTCTTTGGCGAGGGGAACGAAGTGACTTTCTCGAGGTCGAATACCGACATTTCGCAACACAACACCGAATCGGCAGCGTATATCACGGAGCTGGAAGAAGAACTGAAAGAAACCCGTATCAACCTGCAGATGGCCGTAGAAAGCCTGGAGACGACCAATGAAGAGCTGCAAAGCTCCAATGAAGAACTGCTTTCTGCTAATGAAGAGCTGCAAAGCTCCAATGAAGAGCTTCAGTCCCTTAACGAAGAGCTCCATACGTTGAATACCGAGCACCAATTGCGTATTAAGGAACTCATCGAGCTCAACGATGACCTGAATAATTACTTCCGTAGCACCGAGATCGGCCAACTGTTCGTGGGTAATGATCTGCGCATCCGGAAATTCAACCCGGCCGTAGTCAAACTGATCAACCTCATCGAGAGTGATATCGGCAGGCCTATTGAGCACATTTCGACCAACATCCAGGACAAAAACCTGCTGCCTGATATCCGGGAGGTAATGCTTCAGGGTAACGTGATCGAAAAGGAAGTGACCCTGAAAAGCAATATGGTGAGCCTGATGCGCATCCTGCCCTACATACGCCAGGACAAGCAGATCGACGGCGTTGTGATCACGTTTTTTGATATCAGCCACATCAAAGAACTGGACAATATTATCAAAGGCACCTTCAATGCAAGCCAGAGCGCAATCATGGCCTTCCGCAGCATCCGCAATAAGCACCATGAAATTACCGACTTTACCTGGGTTGCGGCCAACCATACATCGGATGAGTTTCTCAAAAAGAGCAATGCCGAATACATGAACAAGTCACTGAAGGAGGAGTTGCCTTCCCTGGTAAAGAACGGCCTATTTGAAAAGCTGGTGCAGGTGGTGCAATCAAACCAGCCGCTGCGTACCGAGATGGTTCTGGATAAGGGCGATGCCCAATGGTTCGATGTAGTGGCTACACGGATGATGGACGGACTGGTGATCACCCTCACCAACATCAACGAAAAGAAAGAAAGTGAAGAAAAGCTTCGTCGCAACTACCATGAGTTGATTAAAGCTAAGGAGAACCTGAAGGCATTGAATGCCAGCCTCGAACAGAAAGTTGCCGAGCGCACGCATGACCTGGCCGAAAGCGAGGAGCGCTTCCGCCTTATTGCCAGTTCTACGAGCGACGTGGTATGGGACTGGAACCTGGTCAATAACGACCTCTGGTGGAGCGACAGCTTCTACAAGCTTTTTGGGTTTGATAAAAACGGCAGCACCATTAATACGGGTGCTTTCTGGCTAGGGCGCGTACACCCGGAAGACCGCGAGCGCGTCAACAACTCGATACAGGAAGCTATCAATAAGGGAACAAAGAACTGGACCGCCCAATACCGCTTTCAGAAAGCCGATGGTACGTACGTGATTCTTCTTGATAAGGGCTCCGTTGTTACGGATGAGGCCGGGGTGCCTTACCGTATGCTGGGAGCCATGGCCGATGTGACGAAAGTGGAACAAACAGAGCAGCAGCTCCAGGAGAAGAACGAAGAGCTCCACCGGGTGCTGCAGGAGTTTCGCTTTGTGACCGATTTTATGCCCCAGATGGTTTGGGTCACCAAGCCTGATGGATACCACGAATATTATAACAAACGCTGGTATGACTACACCGGCCTGGACATGGCGACCTCTCAGGACAAGGGCTGGTCGCTGGTATTGCACCCAGACGATTACGACCGCACCTGGGTGGTGTGGCGTCACTCGCTCGAAACGGGGGAGAACTACGAGATCGAGTACCGTATGCGGGGTAAAGACGGCACTTACCGCTGGTTCCTGGGCCGCGCCATACCGCTCCGGGACGAGCAGGGGAACATTATCAAATGGTTCGGTA
>DASWYM010000365.1:0-14500 GCA_036404975.1 Chitinophagaceae bacterium | reverse complement strand
AAATAGTAGCGGAGTTCATCTCCATCGGCATCCTTTGCTGCAAAGCTGTAGCTCATGGGACTATTGGCACACACCACCACCCGGTCTTCGCCAACGAACTGGGCGCTGTTGTTAGCGGGATAATTGTTGTTGAGCGTCGTGCCGGGGATCTGGGCCGTGTAGGTGGCTCCCACATTGCTGGAGCCAATCAGGTTGTTGATGCCTGCAATGCGGCAGCAGCGCTGGTAGGCAATGGTATATCCTTGAGCGGCAGCCGGCAGCGTGACGCTGAATTCGTAATAACCCACATCATAACACACGGTAGGAGGGTTCAATATACAGGGGTCAGGGCTGGTGATCTGTAGCTTTTCCTGTCGGGCCATGGGCACCTGGAACATCCTGATCGCGCCGGTCTCGTTGTTGAACACGCCGATGGGTGCCGAGTCATCCAACTGGGCTCCCTGCGAGTAGCAGTCCCGGTACAGCATCATGGTCACCTTGTAGGTGAAGTTGCCGCCCGATTCGCTGACCAGGGTATAATACATCTGGCCACCTGTTATGTGGTTGGCGTACGAAAGGGCAGCCACAAAGCAGCCGAGGGTGCATAGCAATAAATGTTTTAGTGCCTTCATGTAGGTGGACAGGTATTAATCCCAGTTAATTACAGTTCTTTGGCTTCCTTCTTTATCGTCACTTCGCAGAGCTCGATAAAGGATTGCAACGCCTTATTGCTTTCTTCCGGTTCTTCCAGCATCCCTATATGTCCGGAATGCTCCAGGATATGAATATACGACAAGCGCGGCAGATGGCTTTGACCCATCGAAACGTCAAAGGGCACAGCCGCATCGTGTCGCCCAATGACAAAAAACACCGGCAGGTTCGTCATCGACAACAGGTGACTGCGGTCGGGACGGGCAATCATAGCCTCACTATAGGAAACGAGTGCCTCCCCGGAAAAGTTGCGTAAACGAAGTAAATGCTCATCAATTAATTCTTTGCGCTCTTCCTTTGTCACCGGTGCAAACAGGTTAGGAGTGGTAGTCTTCAGGTACTCCTCGCTCCCGTAGCGCCGGATAAACTCAATACCCTTTTTGCGGGTCTCCTTTTTTTCTTCACTGTCGGCATAGGATGTGGAGTGGAACAGCCCGAAACCCTTCAGCCGCTCGTGGTGGTGATCGGCAAAGGCCAGGGTGATATAACCGCCCATGCTGTGGCCAATCAGGATGCACTGGCTGATCTCTTCGGCATCCAGCACGGCCACCACGCTGCGCGCCAGGCTTTCCATGCTGGTGTTTTCCATCAACTCCGACGCACCGCTGCCGGGCAGGTCGGGAATCACCAGCCGGTGATTCGGGAACAGGTCGAACTGGTTGCGCCATACGGCACCGTCTTCGGCAAAACCATGAAGCAGCACGATGGCATTCCCTTCGCCGGCCACGCGGTAGGAGAGGACGCTGTGTTTATACGTGATTTGCTTTTGTTCCATGATGGAGGGGTTGTTTTGACAGCTGCCAGCTACGCAATAAGATAAGAATTATTAACGGAAGAAGCGCGGAGTTCATTTCCTGCGGTAAAAAAGCCCACAGGACCAGCAAGGCTGCGGTCAGCCAGAATATTACCCGGAAGTAAGTGGCTACCCAGGCCTTCCCCCGGTGCAGCACAAAGGCCACGGCAACGTGGGTGGGCAGGGCCCACAACAGGTTGTAATTGTTCTGTGTGACCCGGTGATCGGTGCCAAACCACATAAACAGCAGCAGGAGACCGGCCAGTCCCAGCAGTAAGAAAAGAACCATATCAAACACCTTCAGGGCAGTGTTGCTCCACTTCTTGCGGGACAGCTGCAAAGCTACGGCTGCCACCAGCAGTATAGAAAACACCACCGCGGGTCTGAACAGCGATCCTTTGTTCAGCGATGAAGGCATGGCGAGCACCGGCAGGGTAGTGGTGACTACTGGCCGCTGCTGCACCTGGGCGCCGTCCATGCCCCGCTTCAGGTAGTCGGGCAGGAACATCGACTCCAGGTTGGTCACTTTGCGGTCCAGTTTGGCACCCAGCAGCAGGTCGATACCCAGCTTGCTCCAGTACTGGCCGCCCAGGTCCAGGTCGGTATGAATGAGGTCACGAAAAGTGGGCACTTCCTGCGGAAGGATATGGGGAAACACTACCGGGGTAGAAGTGTTTTTGGCAATGATATCGCGGGCCCGCGTCGTACAGTTATCATAGAGAAAATCGTAGAGGTAATGTCGGTTCTCGTCCTGTGCATTCCACCTGAGGGCTGAAAACAGTTGCTGTTCTTCGGCGCAGCTTAACTGCAGGGGTTGCTCCACCACGCTGCGGCTCTCCAGCTGGTACTGGTAAAGAAAATTGGAGAACTCGTCCACGGAGAGGTAATACAGCAGCTTGCCCTGGATAAACTTGGCATAGAAGTCGGGACTGAACTCAAAGGTGCCATAGTTGAACACGATGTCCATGCCGGTAGTGCTGTCTTTCACCCGCACGGCCGTATGGCCAAAGGTGGAGTATAGTTCTTCGCCAGGGCTGCAGGTAAGCAGGCTGATCTGCAGCCCGCAGGAATCGGCCTGGGCGTTTACGGGACGGGTAAGAATGAAGAGGCAAAAAAGAAAGCCAATGATCTTATGCAAAGCCTTTTAGTTTGGTGTGGAAAGATAACCAAAAAGGGCAGCGCTGGAGAAAGGCGATTGTTAAAGGATCGTAATATTAGGCGTGAGACGTGAGACGTGAGAAGTGAAACGTGAGACGGAGGGCGGTGAGGCTGTAGGCTTTACGCTATACGCTGTACGAAAAGGTAATGTGTGATGAGTGGTGAGTGATGAGTATTGTCCACTAACGGGAACCTTCCTACAGCAGGAAGCTTCCCGTTGCCAGGCAATAATGAATCATCCAATAATCAATAATCCCCTCCTGTAAACCTCTTCCCGCTGTAAGACACGGCTATGGACCATGGACTATCGACTATGGTCTCTTCTCTCACGTTTCGCGCTTAAGCTGTATTTTACAGGTAAAGTCAGCGGTATGGACCAAAAGGAGGAAATAGAACAACTGAAAAGCGAGTTGCTGCAACTGAACCAGCAGCTGAAGACGCAGCACCAGACGATACAGGACCTGTACCGGCGCCTGATGCAATTGAGTAAGGGCGTTGATCCTTTGGCTCCTCCGCCACCCGCCCCAGGGGCCTCCCTTTTTAGTGGCTCCTATGAGAACTTTATCGGCCTGCGCCTTATTCACCTGGTAGGCATTGTCGTGCTGGTTATCGGTCTTTCTATCGGAGTAAAGTACGCCATCGACCGCGACCTGATCTCCGAAGGCATGCGCATTGGCCTGGCCTACGGGGCCGGGGTAGCCCTCTTTGTGCTGTCGGTGCGCCTGCGGGGTCAATACGAAGCCTTCAGCGCCATCCTGTTCAGCGGGGCTATGGCCTCGGTATACTTTACCACCTACGGGGCCTATGTGTACTACGCGATGATCCCTTTCGCGATGGCCTTTGTCCTGATGATCGCTTTCACGGTCTTTACCGTCTACCAGGCCCTTTCCTACAACCGCAAGGAAATTGCCCTGCTGGGACTGGTGGGCGCTTATGCCATCCCGTTTCTCATCTCCAAAAACACCGACCAGCCGGCGCTGTTCTTTCTCTACATCACCCTGATCAATACAGCCGTGGTCTTCCTGGTCATCAAAAGAGGCTGGCGGCTGGTGGGCGCCGCAGCCCAGCACATCACCTGGCTGCTGTTCCTGGGCTGGGCCTCGATGCAGTACACCGAAAAGCACCAGTGGGTAGGGCTCATCTTCCTGGTGGCCTTTTTTGCGCTTTTTACTTTCAACGCCCTGGCTTCCTCTATCTTCAGGAAGGAACCCATTCGCGAAGACGACCGTTGGCACTTGCTATTGAACAATATAGCCGTCTACCTGGGGGCGGTGCTCATCATGGCGCCCGGCTTCGAAAGCGATGCCATAGCGTCCGTTACCCTGGTGGTATCCCTGGTCATGGCCGCTGAAGCCTATGCCCTGCACTTCCTGTGGAACGAAGCCAAGACCCGCAACAGCGTGGCCCTGCTGGCGCTCGTGCTCTTCGTGATCTTTATTGCCTTCCAGTGGGAGGGGCTCACCGTCACGCTGCTCTGGCTGCTGACCGCAGTGCTGCTCTTTGCCTACGGCATCTATTGGAAATCGGTGTGGGGCCGCATGGTGGCCGTGGGCCTGATGGGCCTTACCCTGCTGAAGCTGGTAGCCTTCGACTCGCTCACCTTTACCACCGTGCAGAAGGTGATCTCTTACCTCGTGCTGGGTGTACTGCTGCTGGTGGTGTCCTACTTCTACCAGAAGTTCCGCACAAAGCTTTTCCAGCAAAATGATAATCCCTAGGCCGTACCCGCCGTCCCCTGCGACGATGTTCTGTTACTAACAATTCCATTCTGGAGAAGCCCCAAACGGCCCTCAGGCTTCTTTATTCCCATGACCTTCCCTGGATGTTCCCAGGATATTCCCTACTAATTCCCTATCCTCGTAGATAGGGAATATATAGGGAATTAATAGGGAATATCTAGGGAATATGTAGGGACTTGGGGAGAAGGGATTAGGTCCCGATAGCAATCGGGATGGGAATTAGGGATTAGGAAGAGAGAAGCGGATGGAATGGCACGTTCATGGACATGAAAAAGCCCCGGTGCTCACCGGGGCTGTATAAATTAACGGAACTGCCTAATCCCTAATTCCTCCTCTATTTACTTCCTGCTATAATTCGGTGCTTCCCTTGTGATCTCCACATCGTGGGCGTGGCTCTCGCGCATACCTGCGTTGGTGATCTTTACAAAAGTGGCATTCTGCAAGTCGGCGATGCTTTTGGCGCCGCAGTAGCCCATACCGGCTCTCAGGCCGCCTACGTACTGGTAGACGATTTCTTTTACCAAACCCTTATAGGCCACGCGGCCTTCGATGCCTTCGGGTACGTATTTCTTCACGTCGGCTTCGGGGTCCTGGAAGTAGCGGTCAGAGCTGCCCGTCGACATGGCGCCCAGCGAGCCCATGCCGCGGTACTCCTTGAACTTGCGGCCTTCGTAGATGATGGTGTCGCCGGGGCTTTCTTCCGTGCCGGCAAAGATGCTGCCCATCATCACCGAGTCGGCGCCGGCCGCCAGGGCCTTTACCATATCGCCGGTGTAGCGGATACCCCCGTCGGCAATGATGGGAATACCTCTTTTCGCCAGGGCGGCAGCCGCCTGCATGATGGCAGTGAGCTGCGGTACACCGGCACCGGCCACAATACGGGTGGTGCAGATGGAGCCGGGGCCTATGCCCACTTTCACGGCGTCGGCACCGGCATCGGCCAGCGCTTCGGCGCCTTCGGAAGTGGCAATATTACCGGCTATGAGGTTGATGGTGGGGAAGTTCTTCTTGACGGCCTTTACCGAGTCGATAATACCTCGGGAGTGACCGTGTGCGCTGTCCAGGCAGATCACATCCACGCCGGCAGCCTGCAGGGCGGCCACGCGGTCAAGCAGGTCGTTGGTCACGCCTACGGCGGCGCCGGTCATCAGGCGGCCCAGGGAGTCTTTCAGGGCACTGGGGTAAGAGGTCACCTTCAGCATGTCGCGGTAGGTGATCAGCCCAATGAGCTTGCCGGATTTATCGACTACGGGCAGCTTCTCGATCTTGTGCTGGCGCAGAATGGCTTCGGCTTTCTTCAGGTCGATGCCTTCGGTGGCAGTAACGAGGTTGTCCTTGGTCATTACCTCGCTTACCTTCTTGTTCACGTCCTGCTCGAAGCGCAGGTCGCGGTTGGTAAGGATACCGGCCAGCACACCGCCGCCGTCCACGATAGGGATCCCGCCGATGTGGTGCTCGCGCATCAGGTAGAGGGCCTGTCCTACGGGAGCATCCACCGTCAGGGTGATGGGATCGATGATCATGCCGCTCTCGCTTCGTTTTACCTTGCGCACCTGGTCGCTCTGCTTCTCGATGGTCATGTTCTTGTGCAGGATACCCAGTCCGCCTTCGCGCGCCAGGGCAATGGCCAGGGCCGCTTCGGTGACCGTGTCCATGGCCGCCGACAGCATGGGGATGTTCAGGGTAATGTCTTTGGTGAGGCGGGTTTTGATCGCTACATCACGGGGGAGAATCTCGGAATATGCCGGGACCAGCAATACGTCGTCGAACGTCAAGCCTTCAATAAAATTCTTGGGGGAGGTGTTATTTAGTGCCATGTGCAAAGATAGGGGAATAGGGAAAAGCTACAAGGCATAAGCTGCAAGCTACAAGCGGCAAGCCACAAGCGGCAAGCCACAAGCGGCAGGCTGCAAGGCAAAAGCTGAAAAGAGGGGAGGGCTGAGGGAAAAGCGGGGATGCTGGCAGTAGGATCGGTGAAATCCTTCTATAATCCTTTAGTCCGTGATAAAGAAAAGCCGGCAGGAATGCCGGCTTTGGATCTTAAACTATAAGAGAGGCTATTTATTGGATGAGGAGCTGTGAGGCTTCAAAAACCGATGAGCCTTCGCGCAATACCAGGGTGTATATACCGGCCCGGGTGCCTTGCAGGCCCAGGTGGATTAGCGAACTGCCTTTGGCAAAGAAGCCTTCTTTGACCACCTGCCCGTTATTGGCCACCAGTTGCACCTGGAGGGGTGCCGCCGATGCGATGGAGAGTGATACGGTCACCCGGGAACGGGCCGGGTTGGGGCTGACAAAGGCGGTGAGGCTGCGGTTGCGGGCCACTTTCACCACGTGCGAGTATTCGCTCTTCCCGTCGATATCTACCGACTTCAGGCGGTAATATACATCGCCGCCGGCGGGTGCTGCATCGGAGTAGGTGTAACTGGCAGGCTCGCCTTTTGCTGATACTGTCTGGATAGAGGACCATACGCGGGCATTGGTGCTTCTTTCCACTTCAAAGTGGCTGTTGTTGATCTCTTCGGCCGTGGTCCATTCCAAGTGGACCTTAGAGGCCAGTGCACGGGCCGTGAAAGTTTTGAGCTTTATGGGTAAAACGCCTACACTAAATCCAGAAGGAGCAACGCCAGTGGAACTGTTGGCATAAACAGGACCAATTACTGTCTGGGTTTTACTTGCATTGTATTTAGTAGTTCCTCCAATACGGATGATCTCGGATGCTGACCCTGTAGAGCTAGTGATCATGGATGTTTCAGAGAATAATTGAATGGAGCTGTTAACCCCTAGATCTAATATTCCGGAAGGATCAAAATCCAGCAATCCTCTAATTTGAATAGTGAGATTAGGTTTTATAGGGTTGTCTCTATATACGTTGCCTTTAACTGTGACAGTGCTACCATTGGGTATGACAACAATATCGTTATCAACAGGAACTTTTGTGTCTATCCAAGTGCCTGTATTGTCCCATTCTCCTGTACCAGGTTTAGCGGTTATGACGGTTTGTGAAAATGTCGAGCAGGCAATACATGCCAACACGAGGGTAAAGATTTTTCTCATGAACGGTAGTTTAGATTCGATAAATGATGGTTGTGCTCTCTCGAATGTTAGATGGTGGGTCTTTCCAGGTTGGGTGGTTACAGAGGTTAGGTGGGTGAAGAGGCGTAAAGATAGGGGAGAAATAAATTACGTAAGTGTTTTCCATTAAATATTTCTAATGGAAGCCGGTTAGGAGGATAGGAGGAAATTATTATATGAAGGCAGCAACGGGCATTAAAAAAAGGAGCCCCAGGGCTCCTTTTAACTGATAGTATTGTATCACCGATCGCTTAGCGCAGCCGGTCCATACTCCGCACCAGCTTTTCATCGCTGCGTACCCCGCGGGCGGCGAGGAAAAACGAAATAAGGATGGCGAAATAGAAAATGGCCCATAGGGCAAAGTTGCCCGAGCTGAAGTCTCTTGTCTCCAGGAAATACAGAGTCAGTAGCACTATGGAGACAAATATACCCAGGTAGATCAGCTTCAGCTGCAGCTTGCGGTTGCGGAACAGGAAAATGGTAGCTAAGCCAAGAGCTCCGGCTAATACCGACAGGATTGTGAACCAGATGGTGGTCTGCGCATTCAGGTCCACCATGTCCGTTACGGTATCATCATTCCAGTCACCGCTGTAAAAGGGAAGACGGAAGGTCAGAGCATCAAAAGCAGCTGCCAGGAAAAGCCAAACACTTTGTATTCGTTGTATCATATGCTGTTCGTTTAAAAGCCTAGTTCAGGGTACAGGGGAAAATCTGCCATCAGCTTATGCACATCCTGGGCCACCTTGTTGATGGTAGTCTCGTTGTCGATATTCATCAATACCTCGTCGATCAGGTCCACCACTTTGGACATATCGACTTCTTTCATGCCGCGGGTAGTGATAGCCGGTACCCCCACGCGGATACCCGAAGTGACAAAGGGACTCTTGTCGTCGTAGGGTACAGCGTTCTTGTTCAGGGTGATGTGGGCCCTGTCGAGGGTTTCCTGGGCTTTCTTACCCGTAAGGTTCTTGTTGCGCAGGTCGATCAGCATCAGGTGGTTGTCGGTGCCGCCGCTGATGATGTTATAGCCCTTGCCTACAAAGGCAGCGGCCATCGCCTGGGCATTGCTTTGCACCTGCTTCGCATACTGGGTGTATTCGTCGCTCAGGATCTCGCCAAAGGCAATGGCCTTGGCCGCGATCACATGCTCGAGCGGGCCGCCCTGGGTGCCGGGGAATACGGCCATGTCGAGCAGGTTGCTCATCATGCGGGTATGACCCTTGGGGTCCTTGAGGCCAAAGGGGTTCTCGAAGTCCTTCGCCATCAGGATAATGCCGCCGCGCGGTCCGCGGAGGGTCTTATGCGTAGTGGAGGTCACGAAGTGACAGTGGTCGAAGGGGGAGTTGAGCAACCCTTTGGCAATGAGGCCGGCCGGGTGGGCAATGTCGGCAAACACGAAGGCCCCGATCTCGTCGGCTACCTTGCGGATACGGGCATAGTCCCAGTCGCGGCTGTAGGCCGAGGCGCCGCAGATGATCATGCGGGGCTTCTCGGTGCGGGCTACTTCTTCCAGTTGCTCATAGTTCACCAGGCCGGTTTCCTTATCCACCGTGTAGAACAGGGGCTGATAGAGCTTGCCGCTGAAGTTCACCGGCGAGCCGTGGGTAAGGTGACCGCCCATACTCAGGTCGAGGCCCAGGATCTTGTCGCCGGGTTTCAGCACGGCCAGCATCACCGAAGCGTTGGCCTGGGCCCCGCTGTGCGGTTGTACGTTGGCATACTCGCAGCCAAAGACCTCCTTGATCCGGTCGATGGCCAGTTGCTCGGTCTGGTCTACAAACTCGCAGCCGCCGTAGTAGCGGCGGCCGGGATAGCCCTCGGCATACTTGTTGGTCATTACGGAACCCATAGCCTGCATCACCTGCAGGGAGGTAAAGTTTTCAGAGGCGATGAGTTCTATTCCATTGCGTTGGCGGTCTAACTCCTTGCGGATAATGTCAAATACGAGCGTGTCTCTTCTCATGGATGTATTTAGTTTCTAAGGGCGTACCCCTGCCGGGGAGGGCAAAAGCGTGCCGGTGAACGACGCCACAGGAGTAGCAATGCCCTGCTGCAGCGGATCGGTTAATACTACAAAAATAAGCCAGCAGGCCATTGGTCCTTTTTAAAAAACCGTATTTTTGACCGCTTCTTTAATCTTCAGCAGCGATGTTGAACCTTATTGTTACCTGGTGGTGTGTGTAGCGGGCAGGTGAGCCGGCCACCAAAACATTTATTGAATGAAAGCAATTATCCCTGTAGCAGGTGCCGGTACTAAATTACGTCCACATACCTATACCCAACCCAAAGCGCTGATCCCCCTGGCCGGCAAAACGGTCCTGAGCATTATAGTGGACCAGTTGCGCAATGCGGGCATTACTGAATTCATCTTTGTCGTGGGGTACCTCGGCGAAAAGATCCAGGACTACGTGAAAAGCAATTACCTTAATATACAAGCGCACTTTGTGTACCAGAACGACCGGCAGGGCATCGGCCATGCCATCCGCCTGACCAAACACATAGTGGACAATGACGAGGTGTTGATTGTACTGGGGGATACCATCTGCGAATTCGACATCCAGCGGGTGCTCCAAAGCCCCGATTCGATGGTGGGCGTGCGCAAGGTGGACGACCCGCGCAACTTTGGCGTGGCAGAAATGGACAGCGACGGCAACGTGTACCACGTGGTGGAAAAGCCGCAGATTCCCAAGAGCAATATGGCCCTGGTGGGGGTATACAAAATCAAGGAGTCGGCAATGCTCTACGAGTGCCTCGAGATGATGATGAAAGAAGGCCTGCGCACCCACGGAGAATACAGCATCACCGATGCCATGGACTGCATGATCAAGCGCGGGGTACGGTTGAAGGCCTTTAAAGTCGAAAACTGGTTCGACTGCGGCAAGCGCGAGACCCTGCTGGAATCCAACGCCACCCTGCTGAAGAAGTTCGGCGGCTCCATCATGTCCTCGCAGGCCTACGAGAACACGGTGATCATCCAGCCGGTGCGCATTGGTAAGGGCTGCGACATCCGTAATTCCATCATCGGGCCCAACGTCACCATCGGCGACTATACCACGGTAGACTCATCCATTATCAAGAACTCGATCATCGGGTCCTATACTAACCTCTTCGATATCGTGCTGGACTATTCCCTCATCGGCAGCGATACGGGCATCCACGGGGAGACCCGGACCCTCAACATCGGCGACAATACCGATATCGACCTTGGCTAAAAGAGAAGCTGCAAGCCACAAGCTACAAGCAGTTTCCTGAAGAAGACCTCTACGTGCGGCGGCACAGGGCTACGGACCATGGACTATCGACTATGGACCTAAAAGCGCATATTTGCACCTCATCCTATTTGCGCTCTTATGTTTCAAAACCGAATAACTCAGCTATTTGGAATACAATACCCTATCGTGCAGGCCGGTATGATCTGGGCGAGCGGCTGGCGGCTGGCCTCGGCCGTCAGCGGTGCCGGTGCCCTCGGAGTACTGGGGGCGGGCAGCATGTACCCCGAAGTGCTGCGCGAGCACATCCGAAAGTGCAAAGCCGCTACTGATAAGCCCTTTGGTGTGAACCTGCCGCTGCTGTACCCCGACCTGGACCAGCACATCAGGGTCCTGATCGAGGAAGGGGTAAAGATCGTCTTTACCTCTGCGGGCAACCCCAGGACCTGGACTGGCCACCTAAAGGACCACGGCATTACCGTGGTGCACGTGGTGAGCAGTTCCAGATTCGCCCGCAAGGCCGAAGAAGCCGGCTGCGATGCCGTGGTAGCAGAAGGCTTCGAAGCAGGCGGCCACAACGGGCGTGAAGAGACCACTACAATGGTGCTGATCCCTGCTGTGACCGCAGCAGTCTCCATTCCCGTGCTCAGCGCCGGCGGCATAGCCACCGGTCGGCAGATGCTGGCTTCTATGGTGCTGGGTGCCGAAGGAGTGCAGGTAGGTACCCGCTTTGTGGCCAGCGAGGAAGCTTCCTCCCATTTGGCCTTCAAACAGGCGGTGGTGCATGCAGCGGAAGGCGATACACAATTGTCCTTAAAGAAGTTGACGCCGGTGCGCCTGCTGAAGAACCGCTTCTTCGAACAGGTGGCCGAAGCTGAAAAAAGGGGGGCAACGGAAGAGGAACTAAAGGCCTTGTTGGGCAGGGCCCGTGCCAAGAAGGGTATGTTTGAAGGCGACCTGGACGAAGGAGAACTGGAAATAGGGCAAGTGAGCGCTTTACTCGACAACATCCTACCTGCTGCTCTGATCGTAGAAAATATATGGGAGGAGTTCTCCGAAGCGTTGCAGAACCCGATTAATAAATATACCTTTACGAAATAGTTCGGATACTGTGCGTTGAACTGTACTGATCAACTAATCAACATGAGAATTAAACTACTCCTGCTTTGCTGCGCCACCCTGTTTGCTACACTCGGGGTCAAAGCTAATACTACTCCCGGGACAGGTGAAGAATCTGCTAAGAAGAGCGAGATTGCCGGTGGGGTCTACCACATTGAAAGCGGCAAGCCTCTTGGCAGTGTGGTGGTGACCGCTTACACGGGCAACAAAAAAGAAAAAGTAGTACTCACAGATAGCAACGGTAATTACTCATTCGATGAGTTAAAGCCCGGCACCTACACCTTTGTGTTTCAGAAGGACGGATACAAAAAGGTGACGAAAGCCCGTACCATCAACCGCCCGGACGAAGGCGTGCAGGTGAACGTGCGCCTGGAAGAGCACAGCACTTTCGACTTTATGCCCGGACCGTCGCACTTCTTCGACTCGGAAGACTAAGGGTTTCATTAATTATACTTCTGCGAATTGGGACGTCTGGATGACGTCCCAATCTTTTTTATTGTGCCGCAGGAGGCTAAGGCCTGCCACCGTCCATTCTTTCCTGAACTCTCGATCCTTGAAATAGGGCCAGGCCTCGGCAAAGGCTGCTTTGTGCAGATCGCGCGTGGCAATGGTGATGTGGGGATTAAAGGCTCGGTTCTCGGCCTTGATGCCGTATTGGGGCCGTTCGGAAAAATAGCGGTCGGCTTTCTTCTTTACTTCATCCAGGGGCTCACTGGGTACCACGTCGATATAGATAGTGCGGGGCTTAAAGGCGGAGAAGTCTTTGGTGGCCATGCGAAAGGGCTGTAGGGTGCGGGCCAGGCTATCGAGATCGGAGCGCAGGCCGTCTTCTTTCTCGGGGTGCAGCCAGAAGGGCGGAACGATGGTGATGTGGGCCGGCGACTTCAGGCCCACCTTCGCTTCAAACTTCTCGAGCATATAGTACTTAAACCGGATGATCAGCTCATCCAGGTCCTTTGGCAACACAACGGCGATATAGTACATGTTCATAGAAGCGGCCGCCCGGCATTTGAGACCGGCAGTATGACAAGTTAGCGCTTAAACGTGAATGGTGAGTAGTGAATGGTGAGTATAAAAATGAGAGATGAGTAAGGAGTGATGAGTGTCGTGCGGGAGGGGAATTCTTTTCGAACAGCAACGCCCTGGCAGCCAGCCGGGGCGTTGCTGTTTCGTAGGATAATGACTTAATGACCCAATGACTCAATGACCTGGCCAGTTAAAGGTCGATAACATCTCCTTTCTTATTCTTGCGGATATTGAACCCATCGGCATCTTTGGTGATGGTAAAGTTCTTGTGCTTCTCCAGGAAGGTGCGGTGTTTGTTGTGCAAGCCGGCGGGTTGCGTAGTGCCGTTGATCTTGAGCTGCCCGTCCTCGTGCTGGATCTTGTAGGTGTCGTTGGAGTTGATCAGGCCATCTTTTTCCAGGCCGTCGATAAAGCCTTTGAACTCCTGCATTTCCATTTTGGCCTTTTCCATGCTCTCTTTGGCGTTTTTCATCGACGCTTCAATCTGGGGCTGAATGTTCTTTATCTGGGCTTCAATCTTAGGAAGCTCCACGGTCTTCAGTTTTTCCAGTTCGGCCCTTACTTTTTCAAAGTCGGCTTTGGCCATGGAGTTTTGCGCCTCCATTTTTATCTTAGTTTCATCCAGGCCTTTCAGCGCCTTTTCCATATCGGCCTTCATCTTTTCGGGATCCATATCCTTAAGGGCCTTATCGATATCTGCCTTCATCTTCTCCATATCAATAGGCGGCACGGGAGGCAGGGGTTTTTTCAGTTCTGCATCCAGTTGCTGCATAGCCTTGTCGACCTCGGCAATGGCTTCATCGATGTTCTTTATTTTATGATCTCCCTTGCGAGGCGTAGTGTCAGTGTTCGTGCGGTTTGGGGCAGGGGCTGATTGGTTCCAGGCTGTCAGCGAGAAAGCCAGCAAGGCGGCCAGTGCTATAATTCCTACATAGGCGAATGATGAACTCCTTTTCATGATCGTTGGTTTTTAAGTGACGAAATCTTTCGTACAAACTTACGACCTCCTTCGTAGTAGTCTGTACCGTTCATCCAATTTGGAAATCTTTAACAGGGGCGGAGGTGAGAGAGGTCATTGGGTCAGTAAGTCGTTGGAACATTTGAATTCCGACGTCCTAATCCTTAATTTTTGCTCTCGTCAGAGAGGGGGTTAAGCTGAGTATACTCTGAGTTTACTCTGAGTCAAAGCTGAGTCTTATAGACTCAGGAGAAACTCGGGTCAAACTCAGCTCAAACTCGGGACAAACTCGGGTCAACCCCCGGTCGGCTGGATATGGGGCACGAGGAAAAACAGAGAACCCCGGTAACTACCGGGGCTCTATACTTTCGGTTTGCTGCCTAATTCCTAATTCCCAATCCCTAATTCCTCCTTTGCATCAACGCGCTACCCACTTCATCATTTCCTTCCAGGTAGGCTTCTTGCCATACATAAGGATGCCGGTGCGGTAGATCTTGGCGCTCAGCCAGGTGGTGGCGAGGAAGCCAGCCACCAGCAGCACCATCGAGAGGATCAGCTGCCAATAGGGCACCGTATCAGGCACGCCAAAGGGTACGCGCGCCATCATCACGATGGGGGAGAAGAAAGGAATTATGCTGGACCACGTGGCCAGGTCGCCACCCGGGTCATTGATTGCGTTGATCATGATAATGATGGCCAGGATAATGGGCAGGGTCACCGGGAACACCAGGCT
>DASWYM010000364.1:0-7721 GCA_036404975.1 Chitinophagaceae bacterium | reverse complement strand
CCGGTAACATCCAGGGATACCAGAGTGGTGCTTACCCCACTACCAGAACCTTCACTTTTAACGTTCGTTTAAGATTCTAAAATGAAGACCAATATGAAAAAAATCATAGGATTAGCCCTTGTGCCGCTTTTGATGCTGTCGGCATGTAAAAGGGACATCACCAGTATAAATGTGAATCCAAAGCGCCCGACCTCAGCCCCGGCCGGAGCCTTGTTTACAAGTGCCCAACGCAACATGGCCAACGTGTTGACATCCACCAACGTTAACACCAACATCTTCCGCCTGGTGGTTCAATACTGGCAGGAAACCACTTATACCGACGAAAGCCGGTATGACATCACTACCCGCCAGCAGCCTGCAGGCTTATGGAACACGATCTACCGTGATGTGATCCGCGACCTGCGCGAAGCTAAAAAGCTGATACCTGAGCAAGTGACCACCGATGCTGAGATGCGCGACAATCAGCTGGCGATCACCGAGATCCAGGAGATCTTTGCCTGGTACTACCTGGTGACCACTTTTGGTGATGCGCCTTATACGGAAGCTCTGAATATCGAAGTGCAGCAGCCCGTGTACGACAAGCAGCAGGCGATTTACAATGACCTGCTGACGCGCCTGGATGCGGCCATAGCCAAACTGAAAACCTCAGGGGAAAGCTTTGAAACCGGCGACATCCTGTATGGTGGAGATGTAGCTGCCTGGAAGAAGTTTGCTAATTCTTTCAAGCTGAAAATGGGTATGACCATTGCCGACGCTGATGCTGCCAAAGCAAAAGCAACCGTGGAATCTGCTGTAGCTGCCGGCGTGTTTACTTCCAATGCGGACAATGCAGTTTTCCAGTACCTGGCGGCACCGCCGCATACCAACCCCGTTTGGGTGGACCTGGTTCAAAGTGGTCGTAAGGACTTCGTGGCTGCCAGTACTATTGTAAACCGGGTGCAGGCTTTAAATGACCCAAGACTGGAAGCTTTCTTTACTACTGATGCATCCGGTGGTTATTCGGGTGGTCAGCCCGGAGCGAGCAGCAACTATGCTACGTTCTCCAAGCCAGATGAGGCTCTGCAAGACCCCGATGCACCTGCTACCTTGCTGAGCTATGCTGAAGTGGAGTTCTTCCTTGCTGAAGCAAAAGAAAGAGGTTTCAATGTTCCGGGTACTGCCGCTGAACATTATGCTAAAGCCGTTACCGCTTCTATCCAGGAATGGGGGGGCACAACAGCTGAAGCAACTGCCTACCTTCTGCAACCTGGTGTTGTATACAGCTCTGCCAACTGGAAGCAAAGGATCGGTGAGCAGAAGTGGATTGCCCTGTACAACCGCGGCTGGGATGCGTGGATCGAGTGGAGAAGACTGGATTATCCCCAGCTGACAAAAGCTACCGGTGCGGTATCCGAGATCCCCCTGCGCTTTACTTACCCTATTCCTGAGCAGAACCTGAATACAGCCAACTTCGAAGCAGCTTCTGCTTCTATTGGTGGAAACGAGGTTACTACAAAGCTTTTCTGGGATAAGTTCTAATTACAGATAATTGCTTATTTAAAAAGCCGCTCCAAAAGAGCGGCTTTTTTTTAGGTGTGACTACAGAACTTTCCAGTATAGTTGTTTAGTTGGATGTGTAATTAGGGTTAACTTAGTTGCTTAATTTTATTTATGGAGGAGCAACACGAGCAGCCCGCAGGAATTAATATAGAGATCACGGAAGAAATAGCCGAAGGCACTTATGCTAACCTGGCGATCATAACGCACTCGCATGCCGAATTTGTGATTGACTTTGTGAACGTGATGCCAGGTACCCCCAAAAGCAAAGTAAAGTCGCGGATCATCTTTACGCCCCAGCACGCTAAACGCTTTATGAAGGCCCTGGCCGAGAATGTACAGCGCTATGAATCGGCAAACGGCACTATAAAAGACCTGGAAGAAATGCAGATCCCCCTGAACTTTGGTGGGCCGGCGGCGCAGGCATAGGAGGAGTCGGGAGTCGGGAGTCAGGAGCCTGCTTGTTGTTATCTATACTTGTCGGGGTTGTTGATCATATGCCAGACTAGTTTACCAGTTTCATCATTTAGCAATAAAAGTTTATCATACTCATTCAGTGATATATAGTCACAGTCTTTAGCAAAGGATAACCACACTTCAGTTTCTGCATTTTCTGTTTCTGCGTCATTAAGTTTAGAAATGAAATACTCTTTATATCTCCTCCTTTTGTAAGCTTCAGTTAGGTTAGTACAAACAGAGCGGGAAGATCTTCTAATTTGATCTGTTAAGGAGTATTTTTCTTCAACAGGAAAGCTTTTTGTAGCCTTGAAGATGAGCATTGCTAGTTCATATGCTTTTTTATATGCCAGCAAATCTTTATAGTAGCCCATATCGTGAACTTTTGTGAATTTAACTGACTTGGTTGCTGTCCCGACTCCTGACTTCTGACTCCCGATTCCAGACTATAGAAGCCCTTCGTCGGCAAAACTGAAATAGCCGTCATCACTCACGATCAGGTGGTCCAATACCTTTATATCGAAGTATTTGGCTGCTTCCTTGATCTTCTGGGTCAGGTCCTCGTCGGCGCGGCTGGGCTTCAGGCTGCCGGAAGGGTGGTTGTGGCAGAGGATCAGGCTGACGGCATCTTCCTCCAGGGCTCTTTTCAGGATGATCCTGGGGTCGGCTACCGTGCCGGTAATGCCTCCTTCGCTGATGACCTGGAAGTGGTTGATCTTATTGGCCCGGTTCAGAAATAAGACCGCAAACACCTCATGGCGATGGTCTTTCAGGAGGGTTTGCAGGTAAATGGCCACATCGCTGCTGCTGGTAATGACCGTCTTTTCAAGGGAAGCCATTGCCTGCCGCCGACGCCCGATTTCCAGGGCTGCTACGATGGTAATGGCCTTGGCTTCACCAATGCCTTTCACTCTCATGAACTCCTTTACGGTCAGCTTGCCCAGGTCGGGGAGGTGGTTTTTGCCAAGGGTCAACACCTCCTTGGCGAGGTCGAGTGCGCTTTTTTTGCGGGTGCCAATAGCTATGAGGATGGCCAGCAATTCACTGTCGCTAAGGGTTTGGGGGCCTTTTAATAGTAGTTTTTCGCGGGGCCTATCGTCTTTTGCCCATTGCTTAATCGAGTAATTCTGCTCTTGCATCCATAAAATTTGGAATTTATTTTTATATCGTCAATATCCCCTGACCACCAAACTAAAAACAATCATCCTATGAGAAGAAATTCTACCTCCAGCGTGGGCGCTATGCACCCTGTATTGTTCTTTCTGCTTATTTATGGGATCGCCCTATTCCTGGCTTTATTTGTTTGTCGCACCGTTTATTACAGCATTAATGGTGAAACCACATCAGTAGAGTCCGATGCCCAGGCTCCCCGCGATGTGGCCGCTGTAGCCTATCACTAGGTGTCCCGGGCAAAACAGGCCCGTGACTGGGTAAAATTTCTGGAAATGGCCGGAAGTACCCCGTGTTACATATTGATTATTATTTAGTTAAGAAGCAATAGAGTAAAAGCGTTAACGGCTCTTTTACTCTTTTTTATTTTTTAACATGCAGAAGGTTGTTACCTTCGCCGCACATTTTCAGCCATGCAATCTTCTGCTAAAATTTTCGCCGGTACAGGTTCTAAAAAGCTGGCCGAGCAAATCTGTAAGCGCTACGGATGTCAACTGGGAAAGGTGAACATCCAGCGGTTCAGCGATGGAGAAATTCAGCCTGTATTCACGGAGAGTATCCGTGGCGATATGGTTTTCCTGATCCAAAGCACGTACTCACCGTCCGATAACCTGATGGAGCTGCTCCTGATGATCGATGCGGCCCGGCGGGCTTCTGCAGCCAAAATAGTGGCAGTCCTGCCTTATTATGGCTATGCCCGCCAGGATCGTAAGGACAAGCCCCGGGTGGCCATTGGCAGTAAGCTGGTGGCCAATATGCTGACCGCTGCCGGTGCCGACCGGGTTATTACCATGGACCTGCACGCCCCCCAGATCCAGGGATTTTTCGATATCCCGGTGGATCACCTCGACTCCTCGGCCGTTTTTATACCTTATATAACACAATTAAAGCTCGAAAATCTTACCTTCGCGGCCCCCGACGTAGGGGCAACCAACCGTATACGGGAGATTGCCAACTATTTCGAAGCCGAAATGGTGATCTGCGACAAGCACCGCAAGCGGGCCAACGAGATCGCTTCCATGGTGGTGATAGGGGATGTGACCGGGAAGGATATCGTCATCATTGACGATATTGTTGATACAGCCGGTACTTTGGCAAAAAGTGCAGGCCTGTTGAAGGATAAAGGCGCCCGTACCGTCCGGGCCCTGGTAACCCACCCGGTGTTGAGCGGAAAGGCATACGAAAACATCGAGAGCAGTGTGCTGGAAGAACTGATTGTGTGCGATACCATTCCTTTACGTAAGGAGTCGTCCAAGATCAGGATCATATCGGTCGCTGAGCTTTTTGCCGTAGCTATCCGCAATGCCTTTGAAAACAAAAGTATCAACAACCTGTTTGTCCATTCGCAAAGAAGGGAAGCGGTTCGGTACTAAAGAAGGCAGGGAAAGAACAGTCAATTTTATAAACACAAATACAATGAAGACAATTACAATCGAAGGACAACTGAGGACCGACTTTGGCAAGTCAGCCACCCGCCAACTTCGCTCTCAGGAACTGGTGCCTGGTGTAATTTACGGGGGTGCCCAGGAAGTCAACTTTGTTGCTTCTGCTAAAGCGCTGCGACCGCTAGTTTACACACCGAATTTCCAGATGGCAGAAGTAAATGTAGATGGTAAGACCTACCGCTGCATCATGAAGGACCTGCAGTTCGACAAGGTAAGCGATGAGCTGATCCACGTGGACCTGCTGGAACTGGTAGAAGACAAGAAAATCGTTGCCGACATTCCTCTGAAGTTCACCGGTTCTTCTGCTGGCGTTAAAGCCGGTGGTCGCCTGGTACCGAAGATGAAGACCTTGAAGGTGAAGACTTATCCCAAGTACCTGAAGGAATCAATCGAAGTTCCGGTTGATGCACTGGAAATTGGTGAAAACCTGCGTGTAGAGGATGTGAAGGATGAGAATTACGAGATCCTGAACTCTCCACGTATTCCGATCGTGTCTGTAGTAACTACCCGCGCCCTGCGCCAGGAAGAAGCTGCCGCTGCTACCGGGAAAAAGAAATAAGATTCTATATCAGCTTTGTAAGAACCCGCAGGTATTCCTTGCGGGTTTTTTATTTGCTCTGCGTAAAGCGATATTTGCACATTAGATATCTGCACATTATGAATAAGTACCTGATCGTCGGCCTGGGCAATATTGGAGAGGAGTATGCACACACCCGCCACAACATCGGCTTCGATGTGGCCATGGCTTTCGTGCAAAAGCATGGGGGACAATTTACCTCCGACCGGCTGGCTTTTAAGGCGGAAGTAAAGTGGAAAGGCCGCACCTTTATCGTTATCTGTCCCACCACCTATATGAACCTTAGCGGGAAGGCCGTGAAGTACTGGATGGACAAAGAAAAGATCGACCTGAAGAATGTACTGGTTGTTGTTGACGACCTGGCTATCCCTTTAAGCAAGCTGCGCATCCGTCCCGGCGGTTCCGATGCGGGGCACAATGGCCTTAAGAGCATCCAGGAGTTGCTGGGTACTACCGAGTACCCGAAGCTGCGCTTCGGCATCGGCAACAATTTTCCAAAAGGCCGGCAAGTGGATTTCGTTTTAGGCAAGTGGACCGGCGAAGAAGAGCCACTGGTAAGGCTTAAGATTGATAAGGCCATTGACGTTATTGAGCAGTTTTCCACCATGGGCATAGCCGCTGCAATGAATACTGTAAATAAGTTAGACTTCAAGTTATGATAAATGGGGGTAAATACTTATTTTAGCGCACCAGCACTTCATTTTCCCTTTTTAAGTCCAATCTCTTACGTGAACCTGATATATAGGATGAACAACCATTGGTGTAAGTATCCGATGTATTAAAACCTAAACCACGTCTTTTTATGAAGATATTCTGCGTTGGACGCAATTATGCCGAACATGCCAAGGAACTTGGAAATGTTATCCCCGATGAGCCGGTGATATTCATGAAACCCAAAAGCGCGCTGCTCCAGAGTCATACCCCGTTTTATTACCCGGAATTTACCAACGAGCTTCACTATGAGTGCGAGCTGGTACTGCGTATTTCCAAAAATGGGAAGTATATACAGGAGAAGTTCGCCTCTAAGTACTACGATGCCTTAACCGTAGGCATTGACTTCACAGCCCGTGACATCCAGAACGAACTAAAGGAAAAGGGCCTGCCCTGGGAGAAAGCCAAGGCCTGGGACAATTCCGCCGTCATTGGTAAATGGATGCCCCTGACCAGCATCAAGAACAAAAAAGACCTCAATTTCGGACTCTACAAGAACAAGGAATTGATGCAGCAGGGCAACTCCGGGCAAATGATCTATGACTTCGATTACCTGGTATCCTACATATCAAACTTCTTCTCCGTCAACATCGGTGACCTGGTCTTTACCGGTACCCCGGCTGGCGTGGGTGAAGTAGTGGTAGGCGATGAGCTGGAGTGCTTCATCGAAGACCAGAGCCTGCTGAGCCTTGAAGTGAAATAAAGCCAACTGCTTATACCCGGAGCCATCCGTTTTGCGACGGATGGCTTTTTTATTTCTACTCCCCCTATCTCACCTAAATTTGCCTCCTTAGATTGCTTTCCATGGATCGACATACCTTATTGCATGCGTACCGGTTGATGTATAGTGTAAAGATTATGGCCGACACCTATGAAGCCAACCGATCGATCACCAAATATGTCCACTCCACTTCGCGGGGCCACGAAGCCATTCAACTGGCCACCGCTTTTCAGCTAAAGCCCCACGACTGGGTGAGCCCCTACTACCGCGATGAAAGCCTGCTTTTGGGTATGGGCTGGACGCCCTATCAGCTGATGCTGCAATTGCTGACCAAGGGCGACGATCCTTTCACAGGAGGGCGCTCCTATTATTCCCACCCGGCCTCCCGGCGGGAAGACCGCCCAAAGATCATTCACCAGAGCAGTGCCACCGGCATGCAGGTAATCCCGACCACCGGCGTGGCCCAGGGGCTGCAATACCTGCAGCAGATTGGCTCGCACAAGCTGCAAAAAGGCGAGAACGGCGAACTGCCGGTAGTAGTATGCTCACTGGGCGACGCCTCCGCCACCGAGGGCGAGGTAAGCGAGGCCCTGCAGTTTGCTGTGCTCAAGCAGCTGCCCATCATCTACCTGGTGCAGGACAACGAGTGGGGTATCAGCGTGACGGCCGAGGAAGGCCGCGCCATGGACGCCTATGAGTACGCTGCCGGTTTTAAGGGCCTTAACAGGGTGCGGGTAGACGGAACCGACTTTTTCCAGAGCTATGAAACCATGAAAATGGTAGTCGACACGGTGCGCGAAACCCGCCAGCCCTGGCTGGTGCATGCCCGCACCCGCCTGCTGCACCACCACACCAGCGGGGTGCGCAAAGAGTTCTACCGCTCCGAAGAAGACCTGGAACTGCACGCCGTGGACGACCCGCTACCCAAGCTTCGGACCGCTATCGTGGAGGACTTTACCGAAGAGTGGCTGGAAAAGATAGAAGCCGAAGTGGAAGCCGAAATAAAGGACCACTTCGAGCGCGCCGTGGCCGCAGACGAGCCAGACCCGGCCGGCGTGGCCGACCACGTGTTTGCCCCCACACCCATCAAAGAAGAAGAGGGCGA
>DASWYM010000363.1:0-3271 GCA_036404975.1 Chitinophagaceae bacterium | reverse complement strand
GGGATCCGAAACGGTTACACCCGTCACCAATACGGGATATTGCACGTTAAACCGCTTTTGGAAGCGTTGAAGAGAGGCTTTTGAGGTCTCAAAATCAGTCGTCCGCTCATAGGCCAGGGCTACAACTTCTACCCCTTTTTCTTTATTGGGGCTGTAAAACTCGCTGAGAAAACGTGTTTCATCCATACAGTTGGGGCACCACGAACCCATGATCTGCAACACCACCACCTTGTCTTTGTAGGCTTCATCAGAAAGGGAAACATCCCTGCCATCGAGGCCTTTGAACCTGAAGGCTAGTTTGGATTCTCCGGGACGCATATGGGCCTGGTCATAGCCATCGGGCAGCACGACATTTTCGTCTTTGCGGGCTATCCATTGCTCCTCTCCCGTAGCCCCGGAATAAAAGCTCCCCGCCTGGAGTGTACTGTCATTGGCCACTTTAGCTGTAAACAGGAAAGCATGGCTGCCATCAAATGCGGAGAGTTGCAGGCTGTCGCCCGATACCACACCTTCCAGGTAGCGGTAGTCGCCCGAAGCGGTAAGAAAGGTGCCGGTAAGCCGGGTTCCTTCCTGTTTGAATTCTCCTACGGCATTCCTGCTCTTGCCGTTACTTCCGGTGAACTGTACGGCCCAGCGACCGGTAATATTGTGCTTTGGACGAGCTTTGGCCGTAAAGCGAAGCTTCTGGTTATAGCGTGCCTTAAAAGGCATGGTCTGCTGCTTTTCACCGGCCTTCTTGATCCAAACGCCTTGCAGGTTGCCCTGCGCATCCAGCTTCGCACGAAAGTGCGAGTCAAAGAAGGGCATGTGTATCAGCACCGAATCGCTGGTTACTGAAATACTGTCCACCAGCAGGCGCTCCTCTCCATTAATGACGTAGATGACTTTCTTCCCGGCGCTATCCTTTGTTTCAAAGTTGAAGATAATATGCCTACCGTCGGCCCGGTGCAACTCGGCCTTCCAGATGCCGTTTTTCAGCAGGGGCTTTTTGTCAGCCCAACTGAGTAAAGCCAGCAATATCAGGAAGAGAACGGTTACCAACAATCCCCCTTTCAGGAGTTCCCATAGGTTTCTTCTACTCATGTGTTTTAGTTTTTAAAGCATCCACCCATATCAACAAATCGGCGGCACCATTCTGCCACTACCCCATTTCCTCATGAATCAAAAGACTTTGGGACCTGACCAGCAGGGCATTGGACTTCTGCTCTCCAATGGATCGCCCAAAGTTCGTTGTATCTGACTGAATTTCAGCGGGACACGAAAGGTATTAACATCTGCTTCAGAAATCCCACATTGCTTTTCTGATTATTTTATAGTTCAACTCTATTTAACCTCTGAATAAGGCCTGTCTGCTTGCTTTATACCCCACCGGTCCGATGGCCTGGAGTCCATTTCGATTTGCAACACTCCTCCCCTTATTATATCCTGGTGGGTAATATATGACCTGCTGTACGGTTTTCCATTCAACGACATACTCTGAATGTATTTGTTAGCCTTACTGTTGTTCTTCACCACCATGCGGAAGGATTTTCCCCCTGGCAGCGCAATGGTCGCTTCATCCACCACCGGGCTGCCAAAAACATAAACGCCATTGGACGGGTTCACCGGGTAAAAGCCCAGGGCCGAGAAGATATACCAAGCTGACATCTGTCCCACGTCTTCATTGCCGCTCAGCCCATCCGGTTTGTCCGTATACAGGCTGTCGAGCACATGCCGCACCTTATCGGCCGTTTTCCAGGGCTGCCCGGCAAAAGCATAGAGGTAAATAATGTGGTGACTGGGCTCATTACCGTGGGCATACTGGCCAATCAGCCCGGTAATGTCGGAGGAAGCTTCTTCTCCCATGTCACCCGTCACCACAAAAAGGGAATCGAGCTTACTGATAAAAGCAGCTTCGCCACCCATCAGCGTCATCAGGCCTTCCGGGTCCTGGGGCACCAGCCATGTATACTGCCAGCCATTGCCTTCGGTAAAGTCATCCTTGCGGTGCCGGGATGCCAGGGGACTGAAAGGTGTGCGCCACCCGGTGTCCGAGAGCCGTCCCCGCATAAACCGTGTGGACGGGTCAAAATAGTTGTGGTAGTTCTGGGCACGCTTACTGAAATAAGCATAGTCATTGGGCCGGTTTCGTCGCTTAGCCATTTGGGCAACAGCCCAGTCGTCGATGGAATACTCCAGCCCCTTGGCTACCGATTCCACCACGCTGTCCGCCGGTATGTAACCGATTTTCTTTACAAACGACAGTCCCTCTTCCTCGCGCATGGCGGTGGCCTTTACTGCCTCATAGGCAAGTTGTGTGTCAAAGCCTTTGAAGCCTTTCAGGTAAGCATCAGCCACTACGGGTACAGCACTATAGCCCACCATCGTATTAGTCTCATTGCCCATCAGGTGCCACACCGGCAACTTACCCTGCTGCTGATATATGGCCAGCATCGAATTGATCATATCGGGCACCCGCTCCGGCTGCAGGATGGTATACAGCGGATGGGCAGCCCGGTAGGTATCCCAAAGCGAAAAGGTGGTGAGGTTGGTAAAAGGCGCCTTCCGGTACACCTTTTTATCCGTGCCGCGATAGTCGCCGTTGCTGTCGTTAAAGATCGAAGGAGCAATCATAGTATGGTAAAGAGCGGTATAGAACGTGCGCACACGCGCTGCATCGGCCGTTTTGATCCGCACCTTACCTAACTCCTTGTTCCAGGAAGCGTCGGCACGGGCTACTACACCGGGAAAGTTCCAATGAGGCAGCTCCTTATGTATGTTGCCCAGGGCATTTTCCGTACTGACGGGTGATATGCCTATTTTTACCTGCAACTTATTCCCGCCACGCAAATCAACGGTAGCTATTCCCCTTACCCTCCGGCCGGTAACCGAAGTGCCGCTGCGGGTAGTGCTGTCCTCGAAAAGATCAAGGCTCTTGATGGGCCTGGAAAATATGGCGGTAAAATATACGCGCTGGTCCGGTGCCCAACCCTTTGAAAAGCGGTACCCGGTAATAGTGGTATCGTTTACCAGGTGCAGCATAGTACCGGTGGCCTCATCCCAGCCAATGCCTTCTTTGAGGTCGATAACGACCTTAGCGACGGAGCCGGCAGGAAAGGTATATTGGTGCAATCCCACTCTTTCGGTAGTGGTCAGTTCTGCCAGGATATCATAGCGTTTCAGCCGCACGGAATAATAGCCCGGCCGGGCTGTTTCATCCTCGTGCGAAAAGAGAGAATAATAACCGCTGGCATAGTCTCCCAGTTTACCCCTGGTCGGTTTTACCTTCCCG
>DASWYM010000362.1:0-6523 GCA_036404975.1 Chitinophagaceae bacterium | reverse complement strand
TGGGCAACCGCGACCTGCAGCGCGCCGTAGATAACGCATTCCTGCGCCGCGGCGGCACCGTGGACACCCTGCCTGCCTGGAGCACAACCACTACCGATTTTACTCCCGTATTGGCGGCCCTTAAAAGCAGGATCGAGCAACAAAGCAAAAAGGTTGGTGCCGGCAAAGTGGGCGTTTACCTGGCTTCTTTCGACCGGTCCGCCGAACTGTTCCGGATGGCGGCTAAAGACCCCGTGTTTTCCTCCGTGCGCTGGTATGGAGGCGATGGTATTGCGCTGAGCAGCGCAGTGCTCTCCGATGTGGCTTCTTCCAACTTTGCGGCCTCTGCGCATTTCTTTGCCCCCACGCTGGCTATCCCCCAACAGGGCCGTGGCGAATTGACCGCAGTGGCCAGTGCCATAAAGACCAAAACGGGCATTGAGGCCGATGCCTACACCCTGGCAGCCTATGATGCACTGTGGGTCATTGCACGCACCGTGACGTCCTTCCCCGCACCGCCCACCGACTTCGCCAAAGTAAAAGAGGTGTTCCAGCAGGAAGCCGCCCAGTACTACGGCATTACCGGCCATACCTTCCTGAACGAGGCCGGCGACCGTGCCACCGGGCATTTCGACTACTGGGGCGTGGTGAAAGAAGGCGGCACCTATACGTGGAAGTGGGTAGGGAAGTCGTTCTGATCATGTAAAAAGAAATACATGCTGATTCCCTTGGATTAACGGTTATGACCGTCAACAACCCTTGTGTATATTCGTGTTTGAAGTGCTGGCGAAGCAGATGTACGAAGAGGGCCATCCCTTCTTCCTGTCACAGAACGGCGACTGGCTGACCGACGGGGTGCCGGCAGAGTACCTGCGAAAACAGGCGGCCGGTTTTTAGCAGTAGATCAATCAAAGCTTGTTTATATGACCACACCCAAACCCGTTACGACCGACGAGTATATCGCCGCCTTCCCCAAAGAGGTCCAGGATATTCTTGAACTCGTGCGCGCCACCATCAAAAAGGCTGCCCCAGAAGCCGAAGAAGGCATCGCCTACGGCCTGCCTGCCTATAAGTTGAACGGTCCCCTGGTCTATTTTGCGGCCTTTAAGAATCACATCGGCTTTTATGCCACGCCTACCGGCCACGAAGCCTTCCAGCAAGAGCTTTCGCAGTACAAGCAGGGAAAAGGCTCCGTCCAGTTCACTCTAGATGAACCCATGCCGCTGGACCTGATCACAAGGATGGTGAAGTTCCGGGTAGCGGAGAATGGAACGAAAGCAGGAAAGAAGAAGAGTTCGCTTTAATTACTTCTTCTGGTGCAGATAACCTTAGTGGCTCGAAACAAAAAAGACCGCCCCTGCGATCTCCTATCCCGGTATTTATCTGACCACCTAATTCCTAATCCCTAATTCCTAATCCCTTTTACTGCCCCGTGCTGTCCCTCGCCGTATCACTCGGGGGAGGCGTTATCGGCGTTGGCCTTGCAGGTACCAGGATCTGCGGCTGCGGCCGCGTTGTATCGGGGGCGCCCGTGCCCAACTCGTCATCCACCAGCACCGTGCCGGTGGGCTGCTTGATCACATACCACGACAGGTCCTGCCCGGCCTCCAGCCCCTTGCCACCCGTAATGCGCTTGTCAATCTGCGTGATGCGCACGGTCTGCTCGGTATAAAACTTCTGCTGGTTCTGGTCCCACCACAACTCCGAGGTGGCCAGCGTATCGCCCTTGATGTTTACCACCCGCACGCTGTCGCGCAGCAGCACCCGGTTGAACGACTCGAAGTACTTGCCATACTTAGCGTCCACCCAGCTTTCCTTGCGGCCGGCCGAGTCGAAGAAGTCGACGTGCAGGCTCTTGGGAAACTCCACCATCACCGTGTCGCTCTGGTAGCGCAGCATCTCGGGCGCTTTCAGGTAGGCCTTCAGGTTGCCCGTCTGGCTGAAGAACACCGTCACGTCCTTGGCCGTCTCCACCATCTCCGCTTTTTCGGTCCATTCACGGATGGTCTTCTCGTCGTTTTCGCAGCCCAAAACGAACAAGCAGCTACCAACGATAGCTGCCTGTATCAATATATTCCGAATCCTGGAGCGATTAATCATACCTGCGTTTGTTGAACCAAAGATCGCTGAAGTTCAGGCCCAGCGAGAAGCGGAAGGTGTTTTCTTTGACGATATTGCTGTTGTCGCCGCGCTTGTTGTATTCCAGGGCCACGTTCACCACGCTCGCCTGACCCAGCGCCATGCGGTTCCAGTTGGCGATGGGCAGACCGGCACCGAGGGTAATGCCCCAATTCGACAGGTCGCCACCGGCAGTGATATAGTCCTGACCGGCAAAGAAGCCGGCGCGGTAAGCCACGTTGCTGAAGTAGTTGCGGCCGGGATTGCTCATGAACTGTCCGCCCACGCGCACCTGCCAGTGATCTTTTACGGCATCTTCCCTGCCCATAAAGCGGTAGTTGCTCCACTTGGTCTGCACCAGGTCCATACCCACCATCCAGTTGCCGCCTTTAAGCTTCTGGCGCTCGAACACAAAGCCGGCAGTATAGGAAGCCGGATAGATCACTTCGCCGTCGGTGCCGTTCTCGATCTTTATGCTGTCCTGCGGAAAGTCGCCGCCGTTGGGGTCATGCACATAGGTTTCACGCGCCAGGTCTTGGGTGGCCGTCAGCTTGGTTTCCAGGTTACCCGAAACGCCCAGGCGCAGGATGGCTGTACCCCTGGTCAGTCTTTCATCCCGGGGGATGAGGCTGATATCGTATTGGGCCCCGGCATTCACAAAGATGCCACCGAAGGAAGTGCTGTCGCCAATGCGGCCGCGGTAATAGAGCAGCGAGTCGTTGAACAGCGAGCGGTTCGTGGTGGTCTCGCGGCTGCCGAACAGGTAGCCCAGCGAAGCGCCGGCACTAAAGTTCTTGATGGCAAAGCCGGTACCGATAGAAGGCAGGTAGGAGCCGCCGGTACCCTTGAACTCTGTGACGGCCCTTTCGATGGAGTCGCCGGTCAGGGGATCCCTTAGGAACTCGTCGCGCTGAATAAAGTATTTGATCTGGGTTACCGGGCGAAGGCCCAGGGCTAAGCCCCAGTTCTTGCGTAGCGGTATGCCCACCTGCAGGTACGAGAACTGCGCGCCCGTCGAGGAGAACTTCTCCGTCTGGTTGGGCGTGCGCAGGGTGCGGTTGCTGATGTTGATTCCCCCATCCAGGATCACCTGGCCGGCGTTGACCTCGCCGGTGCGTTCTTCCGTACGTACGCGGAAGCGTGAGAAGGAGGCTGGGTTATTGAAGTTGACCGTGCGGACATCGCCATAGCCGGCCGAAACGCCACCCATACCCCTGTTCAGGATATTGGTATTCGGCACTACGTCGCCCAACCCGTAGCGGGAGTAGGGAGAGTTGTCCTGGGCAAAAGCGGTAGTGAGCGAAAGCGTAAGCAGTACGGAAAAAGTAGTCTTCACCATTCCCTTTCTCTTAAGCATGATTGACCTGGCTAATAGCATATAAACCTTTAAAAATTAAATCGGGGTCTGCAAATATCCTGTTTTTTATATGGGGGTCAAAAAAGCCCAAATCACCCCCGGTTAAAAGCACGTTAAAGTTACTGTAGCGCTCCTGGTACTCATCGATCATGCCATCTATCTCTTTGGCCATGCCAAACACCACGCCCGACTTCAGGTTGGTGGCCGTGTCGTAGCCGATAAGGGGCACATTCCACTCGCCTTTTACCAGCGGCAGCCTGGCCGTAAACTGGTGCATGGCCTTAAAGCGCATCTCCATGCCCGGCGAGATAGATCCGCCAATGAACTGGTGGTCTTTATTGATGAAGTTGTAGGTAATGCAGCTTCCCAGGGCGATCACCAGGTTGTGCTGCCCGGGGCGCATGTACACCGCTGCGGCACCAATGGCCAGCCGGTCGGCACCCATGGTCTCGGGCTTGCCCACCGGGATGGTAAAGGGCAGCTTAGAGGTGCTGGAGAGCCGGTGGTAGCCGGTACGGGCTTCCAGCAAGGCATCCACTTCCGGGGGATGGTTAATCACCGAGGACAGGATAACGTGCTGTGGCTGGTAGCGTTCCAGCAGCTGGGCCACCGACTGGGGCAAGGGCTCTTCCAGGATAACGATCTCCTTCAGGACGCCGTCGGCAAACAGGGCAGCCTTCTGGCGGGTATTACCAAAGTCGAGGCAGATGGTGGTGGACATGTGGCTTTAATCAAAGGTCGAAATTAAAGCTTCCGAGGTTCTTAAAGTGTCCGTTCAGCTTGATTTTCTCCTTCAGGGTCTCCAGCTCGGCCACCAGCGGGATCACCCGGGTAAGATGGCGCCTCAGGTATTCCTGCCGCTGGCGCTCGTCGGTCAGGTGCAGCAGCTCGTACTCTTCCTGCAGCGACAAGCCTATATGGTGGGCCACGTCATAGGTCTTGATGGCCTCGTCTTCCTTCTTAAAGTCCTTTTGCACGTTCAGCAGGCGGTGCAGCTCTCTGATGGAATTCATCACCCGCCGCATGATCTCGGGGTTGCCCTGCTCATAGGTATCGGGGTAGTTCACAATGGCGCCGCTGTACAGCTTGTCGGGGATCTCCTTGATCACCTCCAGGATGCGGAATACCCGCTCGCCCTCGGTCTTGATGTCCATTTCGCCACTATCGTACACCTTCGTTATCTCCCTGATCTGTATCAGGGTACCGTAGTCCTGCAGGCGGTTGTCGATGACGGCCGGGATACCAAAGGGCTTCTTGCCCGTATGGCATTCCTCGATCAGTTGTTTATAGCGGGGCTCAAAAATGTGAAGGTTGAGGCTTTCCCCCGGGTACACCACGATGCCTAACGGGAATATGGGGATAAAGTTTGTCATAGCCGTTTACTACTGCAAATATGATGCAAAGAGAGGTTTAGAGTTTGGAGTTTAGGGTTTAGAGTTGAAGGCCGGAAAATCATATGTAGATGCGCCAATATTTATAAAAAAGTAATAGTATATACCCAACTCTAAACTCTAAACTCAAAACCCTAAACTACCTGTTCCACTTCCACCACCACAGCACCAGGAACGCATATAGGAACACCCCGTACTGCACTTCCAGTCCTACATCAAAGAGGAAGCTAAAGCCCGTGATGCCGTTCAGCAGCACCCAAAACAGGCGGTGTTTTACCTCTTCCAGGAACAGCGGCAGCAGCATCACAGCCGTAAATACGATCACTCCCATCCAGCCGGCCATGGCGCCGTACACGAGCCACTCGCTGCTCGGGTAGATCCGGTCGGCCGGCAGGATGCCGGGCACGTTGGCCCCGTACCACCGGTCGGCTTCCTGCTGCACATCACCGGCACCCACGCCAAAGGGGTGTTGCTGCAGGATATCCCACCCCGCCAACAGCGAGCGCGAGCGGTTGCCGTCGTTCGATCCCGGCAGGTACACCTGCTCCTTTACGTGCCCTATATCGTAAAAGAAATAGGCAATGCGGTTTTGAAAGGTAGGCAGCACCAGCCAGGCCACCAGGGGCAGGGCCACCAGCAGGCCGGCACCTACGAGACCGGCACGCCTGCTTTTGTGGAACGCTACCCAGCCAGCATAGGAGAGCAGTATGATATACAGGGCCAGTACGCCCGTGCGCGCCGCCAGCACGTGGAGGAACACGGTAAACCACAGCCCCAGCACTACGAAGACGATGTTGAGCCGGGGTGCCTCGCGCTTATGGATTAGAAAGAGGCAGAGCAGGACCCCGCAGGCCACCAGCCAGCTGTAGCGCACATGGTCGTCCATCAACGGGGTAGTGATCACCTTAGCCTTCAGGTAGCCCTCGTGGATCGCCTGCAGGTGCTGCAGGTAAAACACGAAGGAGCTTACAGAGGTGGCCAGCAGCCCGAGCAGAAAAGCATAGCCTACGTATCGCCATTGCTTTGGGGTCAGTTGCCACCCTCCGGAAAAAGCAAGTGGGAAGAGCAGCAACGGCAATTTTACGCGTAGCACGTCGGTCCAGGTTTCCTTATCCTCGCTCCACAACCCCGACACAAGTGGTACCACGAACAGCAACGTCATGCCTGCCAGCAACGGCGAGCGCACAAAGGCGCGTAGCTGCCCGACAATATCCCTATGCACCAGTGCCGCCACCCCGAAGGCCATCATCGCTACCGACAGGCTCGCCCTTGACACGTACAGGCATAGCATCATTGCCAGCATGGTGAGGAAAATGATGTTCTGTCGCGTGCGGCTTTCCATAAGGACAAATATAGAGAAGGGATTAGGAGGAATTAGGAATCGGGAATTAGGGATTAGGGAGAGGGCCACGAAAACGCGAAGACACAAAGAGCCAGGAAGGAAATGTGCAAATGTGCAGATGTGCGAATATGCAAATGTGCAAATGAGAGAGCGCTACTGCTGTCGGGGAGTTGGTAGCCGGCAACGCCTCTTACCTTGTCATGCCGGGGAACGAGGCATCTGTGGCAGGCGCTGGATGACTGTTGCTGAAAGAGCAGGGGCTTGCCTTATGGCGTTAATAGCAGACTTCCTATTGCACAGAAACAACGCCACTGCACCAGGCACAGATCCTTAACA
>DASWYM010000361.1:0-4042 GCA_036404975.1 Chitinophagaceae bacterium | reverse complement strand
CGTTCATAAATACACTGAAATCGCAGGGCTTGCCATCGGTGGCTGAAGCGAACTTATAGGTATGGCTCCAGTCCAGGTAAGGGGCATTGGCCGGTTGAGGGATCAGTTTGAAATAACTAAGCGGTGTGGCCGGATCATCCGGGCGGTTGCTGTTGTCGGGATTGGGACTGCCATAGAATTCCAGTCCTGCTGTGCCACTGGCATCCTTGGTATCGAACTGGAACTTGTAACGCTCTTCGGGCCATCCCCAGTCAGAAATGAACGCAACCGGTACATCCTCTGCCTTCCAGGTGCCATTGCCCTGGTATTGCAAATCCCCAATGATGAAATTGCCTCTCGTGTAGCCGGAAATCGGCATGTAAACACCTACATTGGTGATCTCCGTTACTTCATTGGCCGCATTGTTGAAATCCAGCCGGATGCGGTAGATCTTTTCTTCCGTCTGGGTGTTCTCTCCGCCTTCCTTCATAGCTGTTCCCTGCAGCGAATAGGCAACCGGCGTACCGGTGATCTTATCCACGAACTGGTAAGTGCCGGGCTTCAGCTTGGTAAACACTTCAAAAACACCATTGGCGGTAGCCTTCATTTTGATGGCCTGGGAAAGGCTGGCGCCCCCTTCGGTGGCACTACCGGTAAGGTACACGTCGGCAGGAATATCGGTGAAACCGGCGGGGCGTTCTACCACCAGCTCGCGCACCTGTTCGGCTTTCTTGGTATTCATGCCCTTATAGGAAAAGATTGTCCATTTCAGCGTTCCGGTTTCCAGAGGCTCGATACCGGCCAGGTTGGCGATCTTGTTCAGGTCTTTATGCGAAACGGTCAGCGTAGTTTGAATCCCATTGCCATCCGATACTTTTTTGAATACAGGAGTTGAAAAGTCACCTTCGGCTTCGTCAAACACCACTTCGTATTGAACCAGCGTACCGTCTTCTGCCCGGGCAGCTTCCCATTCAAACAGCACGGCGGCAGAGGTGGCCGGCTGCAGTTTGATGCTTTTGCCGTTATCGGGCGCATACAGCGTTTTTACCGATTCGATATTAGTATTGAGTTCCGTCTCTTTTTTACAGGAGGACAGCAGGGCCACACCAAAGAAGAGCAGGGCAATCGTGGAATAAATATATTTTTTCATGATAAGACGTTTTGATTGTTGAAGGTTATTACCAACCGGGGTTATTGGGTTTTAAGTTTGGGTTCAGGTCCAGTTCGTTTTGCGGAACCGGCCACAGGTAGTGCTTGTTTTTGTCAAACACGCGGTTGTCGACATTGAGGTAGGAACCATCCACTTTGAATCCGTGCAGGGTACCGTTCAATACGTTCTCGGCAATCCTCCAGCGGCGGATATCAAACACACGCAGACCTTCCATGGCCAGCTCGGTGCGGCGTTCCCTGCGGATCACCTCCCTTAATTCTGATTGGGAGAGGGCCGCATTGAAATTGAGGGCGGCGATATCAGTAAAGCCGGCTCTTTTTCTCAACGCACCGATGGTGTTATCCCAAACCTGGGCATTCATTTGCGTCAGCTCGTTTTTGGCTTCTGCATACATCAGCAGCACATCGGCATAGCGGATCAGCATCAGGTTGAGACCTGAATTGTTGGCCCCATCCGCTGTCTTGTCGTAGTACTTGGCCACATAGTAACCGGTGGGGGTGGCATCGGCGTTATCCACACTGTTGTTGCCGGTACCGGGGGCTGTTCTGATTTCAATGATAGAACCATCCCTGCGCGTCCAGTTGGCCCCATCGTAGACGATGGTGGCATAAAAGCGCGGATCGCGGTTTTCATAAGGGTTTTCTTCGTCATACCCCGAGCCGGCTTCGCCAATGGCTTTTCCGTTGATCATTACGTAATCATCCACCAGTTCCTGCGACGGCGCCACCCCGCAGATCAACTGCCCTTCGGTACGGGGAATAAAGAAGCGCTGTTGGTTGTGAGTGCGCTTGGCCGGGATATAAACGATCTCCAGGATCGACTCTTTGCTGTACTCGTTGGCAGCCGTGAAGAGTCCGGCGTAGTCGTTCACCAATCCATAGGTGCCGTTCTCTGTCGTGCCGATCAGTTTTTCACAGTTCGTGATCACCTCCTGCCACTTGCCATCGTAGAGATAGGCCCGGGCTTTCAGGGCGATGGCCGCGCCCTTTGTCACGCGTCCCTTGTCTTCGCCGCCGTACTGCACATTGGTGGGCAGGTTGGCCTCGCAGAAATCCAGTTCACTGAGCACAAAGTTCATCACCTCGGTTTTAGGCGCGCGCTTTACCTGGAAGCTTTCATCAAAGCTGATCTCGGTAGTGATCAGGGGCACATCGCCATACCAGGTGTACAGGTTGAAATAGTGGAAGGCCCTGATAAAGCGGGTTTCCGCAATAATGCGGCTCCTTAGGACGTCCGTTAGCCCCGGCACTTTATCGATATTAGCCAGCAGGTTGTTGCACCCGCGGATGCCGCTGTAATGAAAGGCCCACTCTCCTGCCACCCGGTCGGTGCGGCCGTCGTAAGCGCCTTCGGCAATATTGCGCACCCGGCCTCCGTTCACCTGGCTCACACAAAAGGCATTGTCACTGAGGTCTTCGTTAAAGAAAAAATATTCATCGGAGTACATCTGGGCATAGACCGTATTGAGGGTGTTCAAGGCCGCATCGGGACGCTTCCAGAAATCTAGGTCCGTTTCCTGGTACGAGGGCGCCAGGTCCAGTTTCCGACAAGCGGGCAATGCCAGCATCAACATAACCACGGCTATTCCTATATATCGTTTGGCTTGCATAGATTGACTAATTTGATGTGATTAAAAGTTTACGTCCAATCCAAAGGCAATCACTTTCAGGGTGGGATACACCCGGCCGCTGTTGCTGTTGGAATTGCTGATTTGAAGCGAGTTGTTCAGCTCGGTGACTTCCGGGTCAAAGCCATTGTCCATCTTGGACAGGGTGAGCAGGTTTTGTCCCGACACATAGAACCGGCACTTTTCAATACCGATTCCCTTCAGCAGGCTGGCAGGCAGGGAGTAACCCAGCTGTGCATTTTTCAACCGCGCATAAGCGGCATCCAGCAGCCAGAAGTCGGAGCCTGCATTATTGTTGGTCGAAGCCGCGCCCACGGTCAGGCGTGGATAAGAGGCGTTGGGGTGCGTGGGCGTCCACCGATCCAGGTGCTGCTGATACACGTTGTCCCAGTTGTTGTGGAAGGCTTCCACCGCTTCACCTCTCAGGTAAAGACTGCGCTTGCCTACACCCTGGACCAGTATGTATGCATCGAAGCCTTTCCAGTTGAGGGAATAATTGAACCCGAACGTATAACGCGGGAAGGGATTGCCCATGATATAGCGGTCCTCGTTGTCAACCTTTCCGTCTTTGTTGCGGTCTACGTATTTAATATCGCCGGGCTTCACCTCGTTGACAAACGTCGGCAGCGGGCTGTCCTTGATGTCTTCCAGGCTCTGGTAAAAACCATCCGACTGCAGGCCATAATAAGAACTGATCGGGAAGCCTTCCTTGGTAATAAACGTGCGGTCGGCTTCCACCAGATAAACCTTCCCTTTCACATCCACAACTTCATTGAGGTTATCACTGAGGTTGAAGGAAACATTGTGCTTGAAATCACCTTTTCCAAACCGGTAGCCGGCCAGTACTTCCCATCCGCGGTTGCGCACCTTACCAGCGTTCTGCAGGGGAGGCCAGGCCCCGAACAGGGACGGCGCAGGGAGAGAAAGCAGGATGTCATCGGTCAGCTTATCGAAGTAGTCGTAGGAGAAGGAAAGTTTTCCTTTGAACAGGGTGATATCGGCACCAATGTTTTTCATGGTGGAAGTTTCCCAGCGGATATCGGGGTTACCCATGGTCAGGAAGGAAGCAGCCTGCCCGGTGTTCCCGAATCCATATACATTGGGAGCGGTAGACCAGGTATTCATATAGCTGTACAAGCCGATCTCCTGGTTACCCAATTGCCCCCACGAACCACGCAGCTTGAGTGTGCCCAAATCCCTGATCGGTTCCATAAACTTTTCATCCGTCACCTTCCAGGCGGCAGATACAGAGGGGAAGAAAGCCC
>DASWYM010000360.1:0-2785 GCA_036404975.1 Chitinophagaceae bacterium | reverse complement strand
TTCCGTCCTGCGCTGAAGGCTGCCGGCCTGCTGCGTCGTGACCCCCGTTCTGTAGAGCGTAAGAAGTTCGGTAAGAAGAAAGCCCGCAGAAGCTTCCAGTTCTCTAAACGTTAATCTTATTATTCAACTCTTTATTCTAATAAAATGGAACAAAACACTTCGTTACAACAACAGCTCCTGGAAGCAGGTGTACACTTCGGACACCTGAAGAAGAAGTGGAACCCCAAGATGTTGCCTTACATCTTTGCCGAGAAGAAAGGTATTCACATCATCGACCTGAATAAAACTACTGAGGCCCTGCAGGAAACTGCAGCTGCTATGAAGCAGATCGCCCGCAGCGGAAAGAAGATCCTCTTTGTAGGAACTAAGAAGCAGGCTAAAGATATCGTAACCGAATGCGCCCAGCGCGTGAACATGCCTTATGTTACCGAGCGTTGGCTGGGTGGCATGCTGACCAACTTCAACACCGTTCGTAAGAGCGTGAAGAAAATGCAGAGCATCGAGAAAATGCTGGGTGATGGTTCTTTCGACAACATTACCAAGAAAGAGCGCCTGACCCTGAGCCGCGATAAGGAAAAGATGGAAAAGGTATTAGGTGGTATCGCCCAGCTGGGTCGTGTACCGGCTGCCCTGTTCATCGTGGACATTGGTCATGAGCACATCGGCCTGGCCGAAGCCAAGCGCCTGGGCATCACTACGTTTGGAGTAGTGGATACCAACTGCGATCCCAACAAAGTAGACTTCGCCATTCCTGCGAATGACGATGCTACCAAGTCGATCGCTATCATTACCAACTACCTGACTGCAGCCATTGCAGAAGGGCTGGCTGAGCGTCAGGCAGCAAAAGAAGACGAGACTGACGAAGCAGCACAAGACCTGGAGAACGAAAGAAGGGCTGCCCGCCTGGAAGCAGAAGCCCAGGATGATGCAGGTCGCGGACGTGGTCGTGGTGCCGGTACCGGTGCTGGTGGACCTGGTCGCGGACCCGGTCGTGGTCCAGGACAAGGTGGTGGTGGTGGTGCCGCTGGTGGCCAGCGTCGTCGCACTCCCCAAGGCGGTGGCCAGGGCCAGCGTCGTCCCGGTGGTGCCCGCTAATTAAGTTCTTTACTTAATACCATAAAAGTGAATGTGCCAGTGATAACCTCACTAGCACATTCGCATATTATCTAATCTGCAAATTATTTTCTATGTCAACTGCACAAATTACAGCTCAGGATATAAACAAACTGCGCCAGGCAACTGGAGCAGGTATGATGGATTGCCGTAAGGCGTTAACAGAAACCGGTGGCGATTTCGAAGCGGCTATCGACTGGTTGCGCAAGCAAGGTCAGAAGGTGGCAGCCAAGCGTAGCGACCGCGAGGCTAAGGAAGGTGTGGTGATTGCCCGTACGACTGCCGACAACAAGACCGGCTTTATCGTTACCATCTCCTGCGAAACCGACTTCGTGTCCAAAAACGCCGACTTCGTGGCTTTCGCCCAGAGCATTGCCGATGCTGCTGTATCGAACAATGTGAAGAGTGCCGAAGAGCTGAATGAAGTTACGGTTAACGGTGCCAAGGTGTCCGACCTGATCAACGACAAGCTGGCTTCTATCGGTGAGAAGATCGGGGTGGCCCGTTTTGAAAGAGTGGAAGCTCCGTTCGTGGCCTCTTATATCCACGGTGCTTACCGTATGGGTGTGCTGGTAGCGTTCAACAAGCCTGCCGGTGATGCCGGTAAGGACGTGGCCATGCAGATTGCCGCTATGAACCCCGTTGCCGTTGATGCCGCTTCTGTTCCCGAGAGCGTGATCACCCGTGAGCGCGATATCGTGATGGAGCAAATGAAGCAGGATCCCAAAATGGCGGGCAAGCCTGAGGAAATGATGGCTAAGATCGCCGAGGGTAAACTGAATGCCTTTTTCAAAGAAAGCACCCTGACGGCCCAGGCTTTCGTAAAGGATAACTCTAAGACTGTAGGTGACTACCTGAAGAGCATTGATCCCGAGCTGAAGGTGATCGAGTTCAAGCGTGTGGCTTTAGGTTAATTCATAAGCATATAGTACAAGAAAAGGCTGTTCCGAAAGGGACGGCCTTTTTCTTTTGACTGTTAGCTATTAGCTGATAGCTATTAGCCAACAGCTATCGATTCTGTAGAGAAGTTGATCCTGGTACAGGAGGCTACTTTGGATCTCTCCCGTTTCACCTTTCACGTCTCACGTCTCACATCTACCGTCTCCCGTTCCGCCTCACTGCTTCGTGTCCAGTATCACCGGTGTGTTGCCGCCCATCATAATCACCTTGGCGTTCTGCGACTCAGCGATTTTCATGGTGGCTTTGATCTGCTCGTACTGGAGTTGCCGCTCCGTAAGACTCTCGTTGATGATGCGCTGGTAGTCGGAAATACCCTGGGCTTCCACGCGCTTGCGCTCGGCTTCCTGGCGCTCTTTCTGCAGCACGAACTGCATCTTCTGTGCTTCCTGCTCGGCCTGGATCTTCTGTTCGATCGCCCCTTTTACCGAAGCGGGGAGGGTAATATTGCGCACCAGTAAGTTCTCCAGCAGGAGGCCCCTTCTTTTAAAGTCGTTTTCAATGGCGGTGAAGATCCTGCTTTGGAACTCATCTCTTTTGGTGGAGTAAAGGGAGATCGCCTCGTAGTATACGGCATTGTCGCGGATCCTGGTACGCGATATGGGCCGCACGATCTTGTCGCGGTAGTCGGTGCCGGTTTCTCTTACCATCCGGGGTGCTTCTCCCGGGATAAGGCGGTACAGAACGGTAAGGTCGATGGTGACCTCCAGTCCAT
>DASWYM010000359.1:0-3655 GCA_036404975.1 Chitinophagaceae bacterium | reverse complement strand
AGGAGAAGGGAATGATGACCATAGCCAGGAAAGCGGGTATGGCATCATCGAGCTTCATCCAGTTGATGCGCACAATGGGGCGGAGCATAAAAGCGCCTACCAGCACCAGTGCGGGGGCGGTGGCAATGGCGGGCACCATGCTTAGTAAAGGAGCAAGAAATAAGAAAGGAAGGAACAAGAGGCCGGCCACTACAGCAGTTAATCCAGTGCGGCCTCCCTGCTCGATACCAACCGCCGATTCCACGTACGCCGTGCCGGGCGAGGAGCCTACCAGGCCCGCCAGCGTGGTGGCCACCGCGTCGGTCACCAGGGCGCGCTTGATGTTGCGCGGGTTGCCGTGCTCGTCCACCAGGTGGGCGGCTTCGGCCAGGCCTACCAGGGTGGATAAACTATCAAAGAGGTCGGTAAAGACAAAGGCAAAGATGACGGGCAGCACGGCAAACTGCAGCGATCCGGTAAAGTCGAGTGCTCCCAGCAGGCTGAAGTCGGGCGCCGACAGCAGGCCCTTGAAGTTCACCACCGGCTCTCCCCCGCCCCACCAGCGGCCCAGCGTGGCGGCCAGCAGCGTGGTGGTCACAATGCCCAGCAGGATGCCACCCTTCACGTTGCGCACCATCAGCACGGCGGTGAGCAGCAGTCCGGCCACAAAGACGATCACTGACGGGCTCATGGGCGCATGGCCGATCACCGTGGCGGTATTCTTTACCACGAAGCCGGCGTTGGACAGCCCGATAAGCGTAATGAACAGTCCTATGCCCGCGGCAATGGCATAGCGCAGCGGCCGCGGGATGGCCTTGACGATATAGGTGCGGATATTGAACACTGAGAGCAGCAGGAAGAAGATGCCCGACCAGAACACGGCACCCAGCGCCGTTGGCCAGGGCACCCCCATGCCCAGCACGGCCGAGTAGGTAAAGAAAGCATTCAGCCCCATACCCGGCGCCACGATGATGGGGTTGTGGGCATAGAGCCCCATCATCAGCGAGGCAAAGAAGCACACCAGCACCGTGGCGGTCAGCACGCCGGCGAAGGGCATCCCCGCCTGGCTGAGGATGCTGGGATTGACGACAATGATATAGGCAGTGGCCAAGAAACTCGACACCCCGGCAATGACCTCGGTATGGACGCTGGTTTTGTGCTCTTTAAGCCCGAAGAATGAATGCATGCGTAAAGGTAACGAAGGTGAATGGTGTCCCGATAGCTATCGGGAGATGAATGGTGAGTGGTGAATCGAATCATGAGACGTACGGGAAGTCATTAGGTCATTAAGTCATTAGGTCATTCGTGGATATGCGGAGCTTACTCCAGGGTTGTTTTTGCCTTGTCCTTACCGTACCATGCAGGGAGAACCTAAGGACAACCTAGGGAGAAGGTAAGGACAACCTAAGGACAAGCCTCTCGAGGGGAGGGATTAGGAATCAGGTTCCGATAGCTATCGGAATAGGAATTAGGGGGTGTTTGGGCAGGTAGGCGTCTGCTACAGCACTGAAAAACGAGAAAAGGCGCAGGGGCTCCATTCTTTAACTCCCCTTTAGGGGTGGGGGTCTATTAGTTTTAAACTGTTCCTTGTACTTTGGTGGAAAGCTTTAGCCGTGAGATCCTTACTGCTGTTTGTTGTCCTGCTGTTTTGTACCCTCCCTTTGTTCGCGCAGGAAGAAGAGGTGGAAACTTACCTCATCGTGCGCATCCAGAGGCAAAACAACAAGTCCAATCCCTACTTCACCATCGAGGCCGACCTGCACAACGACCATGCGCTGGCCCTGTATGAACTGATGCCTTTCGACAAGACGCTTTTTGTTCCGAAGAAAGGCATCCACTTTTACTACAACCGGCCCGACTCGGCGGAGCAGTACTACAACTATTTTAAGAGCGAAAGCGAAGCCCTGGACTTTATCGGCAAGCAGCAGTGGGGCCTCGTGACCGTGCTTAGCGAGGTCTCAACGGATAAACGATCAGATGGCTTTGCACCCAACGACCGGATTTATACCATGGTCTCCTCAAGACCTGTGTATTACTTCCGCAAGAAAGTGGCTCCACTGGATGTTATAACTCAATGATGTTGTACTGGAGGGGAACTATTCTATTGGTAGGCAGTAGCAGACATCAAACAACTGAAACATTGAAACTACCAGGCCGCGCACTGTTTTTAACAGCCCCTCACTTTTGCCCTGTACTCATTTAGATACTTGTTCTTTCTTTACCCTACAACAACGTAAACATACATGAAACCTGTAGTTGGCTTACTCCTCATCGCCCTGCTGACCGGTTGCGCCAAAACAAAGGCTGTTTCGCAGGATGCTCTTACTGCAACTCCTGTTGAGATGCTGGTAAAGGATACCCTGATTAAGTTTCCTGCTAATCCGGGAGCTGGCTTTCATTTCGAGTACCTGGTGCTGCTGCCCCGGGGTATTGAAAAAGAAAAGACTACACCGCTGATGGTAGAAACGAACAACACGGGGCTGAACGATACCATAACTGTACACGAAAAGGGCGCCCGCCGAGCGGCCAGCCACAGCGGCGTGGGGGTGTATGTGGCTAAAAAACTCCGACTGCCTTTCCTGGTACCCATCTTCCCGCGCTCGCAAACAGACTGGACGGTGTATACCCATGCGCTGGACCGCGATGCGTTCGTGGCAAAGGGCGTGGACTACGAGCGGCTCGATCTGCAATTGCTGGCCATGGTGGAAGATGCCAAAAAGCGACTGGCAGCCATGGGCTACCCGCTGGAGGAAAAGTTCCTGCTGACGGGCTTTTCGGCCTCGGGCACCTTTGCCAACCGACTGTCGCTGCTGCACCCTGCCAAAATAAAGGCCGTTGCTACCGGGGGCATTAATGCCATTGCCATCTTGCCCGTGGCACAGGTGAAAGGAAAAACACTGAATTACCCTTTAGGGCTGGCTGATGTGGAAGCCATCACCGGCCAGCCGGTGGACCTGGAGGCTTTCCGCGCCCTGCCTAAGCTGTTGTACATGGGTGCTAAAGATGATAACGACGCCGCCGCCTTTTCAGATGGCTACAGCGACGAAGAGCGTGCCCTGGTGTATGGCCTGATGGGGAAGCAGATGATTCCCACCCGCTGGTCGTTTATGGAAAGCCAGTACCGCCTCGCCGGCGTGCAGGCCCAGTTTAAAACCTATGAGCATATGGGCCACGGCACCGACCTGGTTATCCTGGACGAGCTGGTGGCTTATTTTAAGACGTATGTTGAATAATTAATTTATGGGGCAGGTTTCCGTTGCGGCACGGGATCATTTCTACAGTCCGGGCCGCCTTATTTCCACATTTTAGAGGGCTCAGCATCTAGTCCCCTCCTTTACCTGCGCTGTTCAGATACAGGCGCCATTTTTGAATAAATGGTTATACAGGGAGTTCCTGTAGAGAAACTATGGTGCTGGTAATTCTGATCATATTAAGTTATGTCCTGCTGCTCATGGTCTTCGGATCCCTGATCAAGGACAGCTACTGGATCTTCAAGGCCCTGGAGTTCCCGCGCGTGCAGAAGCTGGTCCTCATTGCCGTGCTGATTGCAGGGTGGGTGATTTACTGGCAGGTTACCGGGCGCATCGATCCTTTTGCTTTTGGCGCCCTGATCGTATCGGCAGCCTATCTTATCTATAAGATCTTCCCCTACACACCCATCTTTCCAAAAGAAGTA
>DASWYM010000358.1:0-2387 GCA_036404975.1 Chitinophagaceae bacterium | reverse complement strand
AGGCGATGCCGTGTATGCCGAAACGGTGCTAACTCCCCAGGGCAGGGGACGGATGCCTTATTTCCTGAACGGCTTTAACAGCCTGTGGAAAGAAGGGAGGGTTTATTCGTGGATGAAGCTGCGCAACGGCTCGCTGAAAGACTACGTGCCCAACCATTACCAACTGGGTTACCTGCTGACCAATTATGGCTACCTGAAATACGGCGAGGATTTCTGGGAAAAGGTCACTAAAGATGCCAGCTCGTTCAACGGATTAATTTATCCCTTCCAGCGGGCGGTGAAGAAGTATTCGGGAGTTGACTATAAACAGTTCCGCCAGGAGGCCTTGAAGTTTTATAGTCACCAGGTTACCAAAAAGCGCAATGAGCAACAGCAACGGACTACAGTGACCAACTATTTTTTCCCGCAGGTAATAGGGCAGGACTCGATGCTCTACCTGAAGTCTTCTTATAAGAAACTGCCGGCATTTTTCCTACGAACAGCAAAGGGGGAGCAGCGCATTAAACTGCGTAGTGTCAGCAGCGAGGACTGGCTTAGCTACCGCAACGGGACGATCGTCTATACGGCCTACAGTACCCATCCCCGCTGGTCACTGATCGATTACAGCGATATCATTTTGCTGGATATGGAAACGGGCAAAGAAACCAGGGTAACCGAAAAGCAGAAATACTTTACCCCCGACCTGTCACCAGGCGGGAGCAGGCTGGTGGCTACCTATTTTTCCGATTCGCTCCAAAATGAACTGCACCTGTTGACCCGCCAGGGAAGGATCGTGAAAAGAATACCCGCCCCGCAAGGTGCGCTCTTTATCCATCCCCGATATATGGACGAGAACACGGTAGTGGCAGGAGTGCGGTGGCCCAATGCCACCATGAGCCTGGAGATGGTGGACCTGCAAAGCGGGCAATTGACCACACTTCTTGCTCCCTCCATGGCTACGGTAGGTTTTCCTTATGTGGGGGATGGTATCATCTATTTTGTCTCCTCGCTCGCCGGCAACGACGACCTTTATGCACTGCGCCTGAAGGATAAACAGCTGGTCAGGCTGACCACAGGACAGACCGGCCGCTATTTTCCTTCTGTATACAAGGACACACTGACGTGGTCAGCTTTTACTTCCAATGGATACAGCATCCAGCAAAAAGCGTTGAGCGAGATGGAGAGGGGTGAAGTCAATCCCCTGCACCTGCAGGAGGAGATGGCCCCTGTGCCGGTGGCAGGCATTGCCGCGGCCACCAACATTCTGGGCGAAGGGGCGAGGGCTTTCCCCGAGCGGGTTTATAGCAAGTCGACCGGCCTGTTCAACTTTCATAGCTGGCGGCCGAGCTACGAAGACCCGGAGTTCTCGTTTAGCCTGTATAGTGATAACATCCTGAACACGTTTTCCAACGAGTTGTTCTATCGTTACAATCAAAATGAATTGTCGCATACCGTGGGCTTTAATACCGCGTATGGCGGTTGGTTTCCCACGATCACAGGAGGCTATGAATACACTTACGACCGGCATATCGAGCTGCCGGACCGTACTCTTACCCTCGACCAGTCGGAAGTGCGCGTGGGCTACCAGGTACCGCTGACGTTTACCGCAGGCAAGACCTACAAACTCCTGAATGGCGGCTCCAGTTTGGTGTATAATTACCTTAAACCGACAGGCATCTCTAAGGATTCTCTTGATAGTGAGGGTACCCCGTATCTCAGCCACTTTATCAGCTGGACACAACAACTGCCCCGGGCCCGCCAACATATTTATCCTAAACTGGGCTACAGCACTATGCTTCAGTACCGTCACCGCCTGGATGAAGAGGGTTTCCAGGCTGCCGGCTCGGGCAGCATCTTTTTGCCCTCCCTTTTTGCCAACCACAGCCTGGTGCTGTCGGGCGGCTATCAGGCTACCGACACCAATAACGTGGTATTCTCGAACCGCTTTGCGAACGCACGGGGATACGATGATTATTATTACTCCCGCATGTGGCGCCTGTCGGGCAACTACCATTTCCCGCTCATTTACCCGGACAGGGGATTGGCGAACCTGGTGTATTTCCTGCGGGTCCGTTCAAATGTCTTTTACGACTATAGCCGCGTGTTCTCCAACGACAAGACGAAGCACCGGGACCTGAGGAGCACGGGAGCAGAGATCTACTTTGATACGAAGTGGTGGAACCAGCTGCCCGTGACCTTCGGCTTCCGCTACAGCCACTTGCTGGATCATGAGCTGGTCGGCAGGAAAAAAGGCCTTTGGGAGTTTATTCTTCCCCTGGACCTGATCCCGCAATAAAGAGAAAGGGTGACATCTCCCGGTGTCACCCTTTCTCTTATTACTTATATGCTTAGAGGGAAGACAGGCTGTCTTCAATGGCCTTTATCTTTTCTTCCGCGTCGGCTTTCTT
>DASWYM010000357.1:0-3835 GCA_036404975.1 Chitinophagaceae bacterium | reverse complement strand
CAGTCCGATGCTTTGGATGGTATCCAGTGTGGCAGTGAAGGTATGGGTCCGGAAGGTCCACGCCTGAGCGCCCAGCTGCCAGCCGAGCTTTTCCTCGAAGGCCTGCGCCTTTACCTCACCGGCCTGCAGGAACAAGCCGCCGCCCATTAATCCACATAAAAGAAGATTGAGTAGTTTTTTCATAATTGGTTGTCAAAATTTGGCTAGTTATTCTTTTTGAAAATAGGAATATTCTATCACTTTGCAGCAACGAGAGCCCGCCCCTTGTTACGTCCCCTAGCGCATACTGGTCGTAGCGGCTCGCTACGACCTTTTACAATAACCAGGCTGCTATAGTTATACATGCAGATCATTCCAAATAGGATCTTCAGAAGGGGTTCGACTTCCACCTCACCCTGCTATCTTCCCCCGTTTGTAGACAAAAAATCAACGTTCGTCGAATAATCTCCATCGTAGTTTGTAATACATAGTACCATATACTACCTTGTGGATATGGCACTTAAAATCAACAACGTCTCCAAAATATATCCCAATGGGGTTCAGGCGCTCCGCGATGTTACGCTCACCAGTCCAAATGGCATGTACGGGCTGCTGGGACCTAATGGTGCTGGCAAATCTACGCTGATGCGGATCCTGGCAACCTTATCGGAACCGGATCAAGGAACGATTCATCTTGGTGGAATTGATGTGTTGAATCAGAAAGAGGAGGTGCGCCAGACGTTGGGTTACCTTCCGCAGGAGTTTGGGGTTTATCCTAAAGCCAAAGCAGAAGATCTTCTCGATTACTTTGCCGTGCTCAAAGGCATCACCAGCCGGGCTGCCAGGAAAGAAGTGGTGGAAGCCTTGCTGAAACAAACGAACCTGTGGGATAAACGCAGGCAGAAACTCGGGGGTTTCTCGGGAGGTATGAAGCAGCGTTTTGGCGTGGCAGTGGCACTGTTGGGAAATCCGAAGTTAATGATAGTTGATGAGCCCACTGCCGGTCTTGACCCTGCCGAGCGGGTGCGGTTCCTAAACCTGCTCAGTGAGCTGGGGGAGAACAGTGTGGTGCTGCTTTCTACCCACATCGTTGAGGATGTGAGCGAGCTTTGTACCCGAATGGCTATCATCAACAAAGGGCAGATCTTGCAGGAGGCCGAGCCTTTAAAAGCAATGGAAGCACTGCAGGGCAGGATCTGGCGCCGCATTGTTGAGAAAAGTGTGCTGCCGGAGTTAGATCGGGCGCATAAGATCATCTCTACCAGACTGCAAAGCGGTCGGACAGTTGTCCATATCTACAGCGAAGAAGATCCCGGCAACGGCTTTGAACTGGTGTCCCCTGATCTGGAAGATGTCTACTTCACCACCATGGCAGGACATATCGGAAACTATAAATCAGAGGTCGCTTTATGATTTTCTGGAAGATCTTTCGTTTCGAGTTCGATTATCAGGTACGACGTATCTCCACCTGGCTGAATTTAATCGTCCTGCTCGCCTTTACACTAATTATGAACCTCATCACCACACCGGGGGATGGAGTATACGCAAACAATACCTTCCACATCACGGCTATCACTGTAATTGGCGGCCTGATCTGGCTTATAATGGGTGCGGCCATTGCTGGCGAAGCAGCAGCACGGGACGTACAGACACGTATGCATTCCCTTACATACACCACTCCGGTTAAGAAGCTTGACTACTTGGGTGGACGATTTCTTGCAGCCTTTGCGGTGAATGCACTGCTGGTACTTTCTTTGCCCTTGGGTGTGCTGCTTTCCTTCTACCTGCCAGGCATTGATCAGGGGGGATTATTACCGTTCAGGCCCTCGGCCTATCTGAGTACCTACTTCCTGATTGCATTGCCGAATGCTTTGATTGCTACAGCGATTCAATTCAGTTTTGCAGCGCTTAGCCGCCAGGTGATGACCAGTTATCTGGCTAGTCTGCTATTGGCCCTGCTGGCTCAGATCATCGCCGTTACGGTGGCCAGGCTCTTCGGGAACTGGGACCTGGTAAAATTGCTGGATCCGGTGGGTGTTGCCGGTATTGTAGGTAATGAACTGGCAACATGGACGCCAATAGAAAAAAATACGCGACTAATTGCCCTGGAGGGAATGTTTCTTTGGAACCGCGTTTTGTGGCTTAGTGTGGCCATGGGGGCGTTGTTATTTACCTACCTCCGCTTCAGTTTTGCTAATACTGAAACGAACAGGTGGTGGAGTGGCTTTAAACGGCGACCAAAAGTACATGCCATAGCGTCTGCAGAAACTGCAGTACTTGGCTCAACGGCAATCGCTGTTCCGCAGGTTCATCGAAGGTTCGGCTTTGGAACCTGGTACCGTCAGACGCTCACGATTGCGTGGGCATCTTTTGGGAAGATAGCCAGGAACCCTGTAGGGCTCACGCTACCTGGTGCTATGGCCCTGGTCTCAGCGGTATTCGGCGACCGGATCATGAGCCAGTTTGGCATTCCAATGCTGCCAACTACCCAATCGGTGCTGGGCTATCTGACCGCTTCTATAGGAAACCTGGGTACGCCATGGGTTATTATTCCGCTGCTCATCATGTACTTTGCGGGGGAACTCGTTTGGCGGGAACGGGATGCGGGCCAAAGTGATCTTCTGGATGCCGTGCCGGTACCGGAATGGGTACTCTTAGTGGGTAAGCTTCTGGGGTTAGGGCTCGTCATCCTGGTTTGGATGGCAATACTCATGGCCGGAGGTATGCTGATGCAACTGGCCCTGGGCTACTCCAATTTTGAAACAGGCTTGTACTTGCAGGTTTTGTTTGGACTTCAGCTCGTGGACTACCTGCTCTTTGCCCTACTTGCCCTTGTGGTACACGTAGTGGTGAATCAAAAACAAATTGGTTACCTAGTGATGCTTTTAGTGTTCATTTTTATCGCCTTTCCTTCCACATTCCGGGTCGAGCACACGATGCTCATTTTTGGAAAAGACCCGGGATGGTGGTACACTGATATGCGTGCCTTTGGATCTACACTTGGGCCCTGGCTGTGGTTCAAAGCATATTGGATAGCCTGGGCCGTGGTGCTTGCAGTGATCGCGAGATTGCTTTGGGCACGGGGAAGGGAACAAAGTTTGAAATACCGTTTACGGATAGCCCAGCGCCGATTTATAGGCTCAACAACATGGGTGGCTCTAATAGCCTCCGGGCTAATCCTTACGCTGGGGAGCTTCATTTTCTATAATACGAACGTACTGAACGAGTACCAGACCGGTTCCGATATCAATGAACAGAAGGCTGAGTACGAACGACGATACGGCCAATACAGAAACACTCCTCAACCCCAACTGACGGCTACAAAGCTGCACGTTGAGATCTACCCTGACCGATCGCAAGTGGAGATCCGCGCCGTGTATACACTTGTGAATAGGGAAACAGTACCCATTGATTCCATCCATCTTGGAAGTGCTTCGGGGGTAGTGCCTGGTGAAGTAAGATTCAATAGGCCGGCTACCGCCGCGCGAATGGACAAAAAACTCAGTCATTTCATCTATGCATTGCAGCAACCACTACGGCCAGGAGATTCACTTAAAATAAACTTTGTAGTACAGTACGAAGAGCGTGGTTTCCGTCATAGCGGCACAAACGAACTGGTGGTAAAAAATGGCACCTACTTCACAAACTACAATTTGCTTCCGGCTATTGGCTACCAACGCTACAAGGAACTTCAGGATCCGGTCCTGAGAAAAAAGTACAAGCTGGCTGCTCGTCCTGCAATACCTTCTCTTTATGATCCTGTGGCGCGTCAAAGACCTGCCATGACAGATCATACTACCCTTGAAACCATTGTAGGTACGGCAAAGGATGAAGTAGGTGTTGCGCCGGGTAGGTT
>DASWYM010000356.1:0-8520 GCA_036404975.1 Chitinophagaceae bacterium | reverse complement strand
TTCCTCGAGAACATCCTGCTGGAATTGAAAAAGGCCAACATCCTCGAAAGCAAAAAAGGTAAGGGGGGAGGATATTATATCAGCAGCCCCCCGGCTGAAACCAAGATTGCCACTATTATCCGGATCGTCGACGGTCCTATTGCCCTGCTTCCCTGCGTCAGTCTTAATTTCTACGAGAAATGCAAGCAATGCGATGAAGGCAACTGCGGTCTTCATGACATGATGGCTGAGGTTCGCGATGCCACCTTAGGAGTGCTGGAAAACCGCACCTTGCAGGACCTCTCGCCCGGCAAAGAAAGTCTTAACAAATAGTAATATTCTACTTATTTGGTAGGGTAGCTTATTTCCAGTAGCTTCACACCCGTAAAACTGAGCCCATCATCTCTTCTTTAAGAGGTGATGGTGCGTCTAAAACCAATTGCTAATGAAGCATTTAACTCAGTTACAAAACACCTTCAGCCAATATCCTTTAGAAGAAGCTTTAGGGATAACTACACAGCTTTTCCCCCAAAAAGTCCGGTTTTCGTCTTCCTTAGGCCAGGAAGATCAGGTGCTCACCGATATTATTGCCCGCAATAAACTAGACATAAATATCTTCACTATTGATACCGGTCGACTGTTCAACGAGACTTACGAAACTCTTGATAAAACAGTTGCCCGCTATAAGATCAGGATCGATGTGTACTTCCCCCAAACCGATGCCGTACAACAAATGGTAGGAGAGCAGGGTATCAACCTGTTTTACGATTCGGTAGCGGCCCGGCAGACCTGCTGCAATATACGCAAGGTGGAGCCCCTGAACAGGGCCCTTAAAGGCGCTGCCGTCTGGATCACCGGCCTGAGGTCAGGTCAGACCGACCACCGGAAGAGCATCCCGGTAGTAGAATGGCTGCCCGACAGGGGTATCTATAAGATCAACCCGCTTTTGCATTGGAGCTATGAAGAAGTACTCCAATACCTGCAGGAACACAACACACCTTATAACCGCTTACACGACCAGGGCTTTATCAGTATTGGATGTGCTCCCTGCACCCGTGCCATTGAACCGGGCGAAGATCCCAGGGCCGGCCGTTGGTGGTGGGAAGCCTCACACAAAGAGTGCGGGCTGCATTTAGCTAAATAACGAACTATGAAAGATCAACAACGAGTATTTCCAAGAGAATTGGAACACGAGGCAATCTATATCATGCGCGAAGTGGCCGCCCAGTTTGAACGTCCCGCCCTGCTGTTTTCCGGTGGCAAGGACTCTATCGTCCTGGTGCACCTGGCCCGCAAGGCATTCTACCCGGCCAAAGTTCCCTTCCCCATGCTACATATTGATACCGGTCACAACTTCCCCGAAACCATAGAGTTCCGCGACTGGCTGGCCAATCATACCGGCATGCAACTGCTCGTGCGCTATGTACAGGACAGCATCGACCAGGGCAAAGTGAAAGAGGAAACCGGCAAATACGCCAGCCGCAATGTGCTGCAAACCACCACCTTACTTGATGCCATTGAAGAAATGAAGCTGGATGCCTGTATCGGTGGCGCCCGACGTGATGAAGAGAAGGCCAGGGCCAAGGAGCGGGTATTCTCTGTGCGTGATGACTTCGGCCAATGGGACGCCAAAAAGCAGCGTCCCGAGCTCTTCGATATGCTCAACGGTAAGATTAATATTGGTGAGAACGTGCGCGTGTTCCCCATTTCCAACTGGACTGAGCTCGACGTATGGAACTATATCAAGGAGGAGAACCTCGATCTTCCTTCCATTTATTATTCCCACAGGCGCGAGATCATTGAGCGCGATGGCATGTACTGGCCCTATTCCCCGTTCCTGAATACTACCGAAGACGAGCAGCCCTTTGAAGCTACCGTACGTTTCCGGACAGTGGGCGATATGACTTGTACGGCAGCTGTGCTCTCCGAGGCCACAACTCTTGATACCATCATTTCCGAGATCAGGGAAGCCACCATATCAGAAAGAGGCGCGCGTATAGACGACAAGCGTTCAGAAGCCGCTATGGAAAAGCGGAAAAAAGAAGGCTACTTCTAACCATTCACTTACCTGAAAGGTGTTATGGAATGGTAAGGAGGTCATGGAAAGCACCAAAAGATAACGAACATTGATCAAGTAAAACGCAGTTGATGGAGGTCAAGACACCATTGGAAAAGGCCCACCGGCTCAATATTGCCCCCAAAGAGGGCGAGCAGCCGGAATTCAAGATACCTGCCTGGAAGTCTAAAAAGCTGGCACGGACCTTATTTATCGTCTTTGCCTTAATGACAGCGGCTCACCTGGTTGTGTCTTATACACCCCTGCCGTCACTTACAGAATTGACCGACTACGTAAAGGAAGGCTTTAACCGGCAGTTCCTGTTCTTCGTGCTCGCCGGATTCCTGGCTCAAATGGTGGATGGCGTTTTAGGCATGGGCTATGGCTTAACCTCAGCCACCTGCCTGATCTCCTTCGGTGTTAACCCGGTGGCCATGAGTGCCGCTATTCACACCTCCGAAATATTTACCTCAGGTATATCGGGTTATAGTCATTTCAAGTTTGGTAACGTTAATAAGAAACTCTTCAGGCACCTGGTGATCCCCGGTGTTTTAGGCGCCATAATGGGAGCCCTGCTGCTGGTGTACCTGGGCGAAAAGGGCGGCCAATGGCTTATGCCCATCATTGCCTTGTATGCCGGGTTCCTGGGCGTGAAGATCTTGATAAAAGCCACCGGGAAGCAAACGCCAAACAAAAAAGTAAAGCGTATAGGATGGCTTGCCGGCACTGGTGGTTTTTTGGACTCTTTTGGCGGCGGCGGCTGGGGACCTATTGTGACCAGCACCCTGATTTCAAAAGGCAAATGCCCCAAGTACACGGTGGGATCTGTCACACTCACGGAATTTTTTATCACACTGGCCAGTGCCTTTACCTTTTTTGTATCTATAGGAGTCAGCCACTGGAATATCGTTTTAGGACTACTGATAGGCGGCACTATCGCTGCCCCCATAGCAGCTAAGCTGGCAGGAAAACTGCCCCGGAAAACCATGATGATCGCCGTGGGTATTATGGTGCTTATCTGGTGTGTCCGCCTCGTTATTAAAAGCCTGGTGTTTTAAATAAAGAAGTGACCCTAAACCCCCAATATTAAACTCAATCGCATTATGGATATCTTACGAATAGCAACAGCCGGAAGCGTAGATGACGGTAAAAGCACCCTCATAGGCCGCCTGCTTTATGATACAAAATCAATTACGCGTGATAAGCTGGAAGCGGTGGAATCTTCGAGCCTCCGCAAGGGACTTGACTTTGTCGACCTCTCCCTGCTGACCGACGGGCTGATTGCTGAACGCGAACAAGGCATCACCATCGATGTGGCCAACATCTACTTCTCTACAGACACCCGTAAATACATCATTGCCGACACACCCGGCCACGTGGAATACACCCGCAATATGATCACCGGTGCTTCCAATGTAGAGACTTCTATTGTGCTCATTGATGCGCGCAATGGGGTGATCGAGCAAACCCGACGTCACCTGTTTATCTCTTCTCTTTTACGGATCGACACAGTATATGTGTGCATCAATAAAATGGACCTGGTGAACTTCGAAGAAGAGGTCTACCTTAAAATAGTAGAAGATGTAAAAGAACTGGCCGAAAAGATAGGCTTTGAAGGAACGCTCCATTTCATTCCCATTGCGGCCAAGTATGGCGATAACGTGGTGAACCGTTCCACTCACCTGGGCTGGTATAAAGGCATGACACTACTGGAATACCTCGAGGCCCTGCCGGTGCACAAAAAAGACGAATCCTTGCCAGCCCGTTTCCCGGTGCAGTTTGTGATTCGTCCCCACTCTGATCAATACCATGACTTCCGTGGCTATGCCGGTAAGCTGGCCAGCGGTACTCTAAGGGTAGGCGAGGAAGTGATTGTGCTGCCTTCCCTGAAAGTAAGTACCATCAAGTCTATTTCCCAGGCACAACAATCCGTACAGGTAGCCCATGCCGGCGAAAGCATCACCATTGAATTGGAGCACGATGTAGACCTCAGCCGAGGCAATATGATCGTTCCGGTAAATTCGTTTTATACCCAGGCCAGCTCCTTTACCGCTACCATCAACTGGATGGACGAAAGCCCCCTTACTTCCGGTAAAACCTACCTGCTCCAGCATGGTGTCAACCGGGTTAAAGCTAAAGTGGTATCAATCCAGAATGTATTGGACATCACCACCATGGGGGAAAAGGAAGACGCCTCATCCTTCCGGTTAAACGATATAGGCCGCGTCAGCATGAAGACTGCTAAGCCCATCTTTGCTGACCTTTACGCTGAGAACCCACGCAATGGAGCCTTCATCCTGATTGATGAATTCTCCAACAATACCGTGGCAGTAGGTATGATCGAATCCTTTTAAATGAGGCAGACGTTTTATTATTTTCAGGTAGGAATCAGTAGTAATTCCTACCTTTTCTTTTTTTAGATAAAAGAGTAATCCCAATCTAAAGGAAGGTGAAGAAGCGCATACTCTGGCTCAGAAAGCGACATCATTTCTTTTGATCCCCTGATTGAAGTTGTATGGAAAGAGTAATGTAATAATTGCTGCCGGGAGCGGCATTGAAGTAGCGGCCGCCAAAGCCGTTCACATCATTGCCCAGGCTATAGTTCTCATCCAGCAGGTTGTCTGCCCCGGCTAAGACCTTTACCCTAGCCTTGTTGCGTACCCACTTTTGATAGCCCACTTTTAATCCGATGAGGTGATAGGCATTAGCATATACGGTGTTGGCATCGTTGAGGGGCAACTTTCCGCTATAATAATAATTAAGGGTACCCAATAGCCCATTGCGCATCCGAAAATCATAGCCCGTTGAGAGAATATGAGGCGCCACACCCGGAAGGTCGTTACCCGAAAAGTCGTTGGTTTGCTGTTTAAAGTCGCGGTATACAAAGTGGTGCCAGGTGTGGCTGAGCCACAGCTTGCTCATTTCCATTATCGGGGAAGTCGCCCACAGTGGATAGCTCAGGTAGGTCTCCACACCCTTCTGCCTTGTCTTACCCGCATTAATATAATAATCGCCGCCACCAGCCGTGCGGCGTTGCACGATGGTATTCGTTAGCCTGAAATAAAAAGCATTGATGTCCAGGTATAGATTCTTCACAATATTTCCTTTCATTCCCAGGTCATAGTTGGTGCCTTTCTCCGCACTCAGGTCCAGGCTGATGGCGCCTCCGGTAGGCAACAACTCCGAAGTAGTGGGGGGAGAAAAGCCCCTTGAAACTGAAGTATAAAGATTGACCTTGTTGAACTTTCTTAAGAGCGCTAACCGTGGTGCCAGCTGGTTGGTAAACCTGCGCCGCTGTAAACCTATAGAGGCCGGCAAAAACCGCTCAAATCGCACCTTGAGGAAGTTGAGGCTGGCGCCGGCTGCAACTGTCCAGGCTTTATGGTCAAAAGTGGCCTGGGTAAAGACAAATGCCTGACGGTTCCTGATCTCATCCGAAGTGCGCAGGGTATCTGCCCTGCCTCCATTATTCTTATGAATACCTACAGAAATATACCCCTCCTGCAATTCCCCACCGGCATCAAAGGACAATTCTGATTGAGCTAGGGAAAAGGAAGCTTTAAAGAGTGTGCGCCCGCCCATATGGGGCTCCGAACTACGCCCATAGTTCTGGATGGCAGCGTTCCTCAACTCTGTGAACATGCCGTAAAAGGCTGTCTTGTTTTGCAGCCAGGGAGTAAGCGCCTGGTTATAGGAGGCGCCCGCCAGGAACGTTTTTTGCCTAATGGAGGCCCTGGCAGCTTCTGCCCCGGGAAAAGCCCCGCTGCCGGGCCGGGCAGCCCTGGGATTGGCTTCGTATTCGGCCGGGGTGAGGGCACCCGGTGTTTCGTAAAAGAGGTTGCCGTATAAGAAAGAGGTCTTCAGCAGGCGTTGCTCTCCCACGCGGAAGTTACCGGTCCAGCTAAACACGTCCCTGCTCAGCGCTGACTGGACCCTATAGCCATCGCTTTCCTGGTGCTGGTAGCCGATGCGGCTGACCATTCTGTCCGAACCCGTGGTGATGTCACTATATATATTATGGAGTCCGTAGCTCCCGGTGCTGTATTCGGCAATTAGACCAGGCTGCTCAGTGTCACCCAATCCTTCTATTAGCAGCACCCCCCCGGTACCGGCACCGTAAAGACTGCTACCCGGCCCTTTTATGATTTCCAGGGAGTTGAAATTGTAATAGCCCAGTTGGTTTAAATAACTATGCCCTCCCGGATCAGTAAACGGCAGGTCATTGTAATAGATCTTTACATTGCGGACCCCGAAAGGAGAGCGGAGCGAGCTGCCCCGGATATTGAACCGGTAACTCCCGGGAGACCGCTCTTCCATGCGCACACCCGGGGCTGTATTTACCGCCTGTACGATGGAGACAGTATTAAACCGACCAAGTGCCGACCGTCCAATAAAGTTGACTGCTGCGGGAATATCACGCAGACGCTGGTTCGACTCGTATGCCCTGACCACCACTTCTTCCAGGCTGACTTCGCGGGCAGTATCCTGCTGCTGGCAAAAAAGAAAAGCAAAAGGGCCGAGGGTAGTTACAACAACAAGGAACAAGTGGGAGAAAGCCGGTAGTTTATGATGTTTAGTTTTGGTTTTAAACATGTGTTTCAGATATAGAATTCCGTTCGATAAATAAAATCCTGGGGGATACAATCATCCTACTGGCTTGTAGCAACGCCCAATAAGCCATAATAATGCAAACTTACTCCCATAGAGTGGAAAGTGACACCTACATTTTCAGAAGAGCAAAACAATAGAATGCCTCGATCCAGCCGGCAACCGGGCATTATTTGAAGTCGGCCTGGCTGATGATATCCGACCGCGAGTATATAAACCGCACCCGGGCACTCTTCGCTTCAGTAGAGGTCAGGAATAAACGATGGCGCTTGGTGCCTGCCGTAATGATCAGTATGGCGGTATTCGGAGGTATGGTACCCAGGTTCTCCGCCACCATCTCCACTTCCTGGAATGTATTGTGAAGGTCGACCCTGACCACAGTGGTCAGCGGCTTGGCACCCAGCTTTTCGTTAACCAGGACCGGCACTTTGTTCACCAGGACGGTGATGGAGTCGCCATCTACCACGCCATTATCATAAAAGTCCAGCTTAATGTCGCCGGTATCCACTTCAATCTCGGGGATTTCTTTGAAGGCAGATTCCTTAATGCGGGACAAGGTTATGGTACCTACATCGCAATCGGCGCCCGTGCCCATGATCTTGCCGTTCCAGGTGCCCGCCAGGGTTTCCACGTCGCCATCGCGGCTATATTGTAAATCATAGTTTTTAATGCAGACCTTACAATGCTCGGGAATCTTAAAAGTAGTGACTGCGCCTTCCCTTATATATAACTTCTTCGTGTCGGAGTAATAGCTGCCCCGGAAAGCTTTTTTTACGTAATAGTTGATATCCTGGTAGTGATAGGAGGCACCATTCATCTCGTTGCCGGAAAGCTGGATCTGTAATTCAATATTATTTACGGGGAAGCAGCCGCTGGTCATGGTGAGGGAACCTTTCCAGAATCCATTGACGTTTTGTGCCCATCCATAGGAGCCAGATAAGCATAGCAATAGAAATAAGGTCAGGTGTTTTTTCACTCGAAGAAATTACGAATTGATTTCTTTATACCGTCTTAAAATATGTGAATGGCTATATAGGTCTTGCTCAATCCTTATCCTTCCCTCTGAAAATTCTTCATACAGTTCTGCCGGCCGCGGAGTCATTTCCTATATGCACCCAGCACATATTTAGGAGAGCAAATCATAAACCAACTTTTCTTCCGGCAGCATTCCTTTTCGTGCTTGTGCCAGGAATATCTTACCCGGCTATCATGTACTGCATTCAAACTACTGGTTTAAAATGATTTGCTCACACTAATAATATACCATATGTGCTCCTTGTATTATTCTAAGACCATCCGCATGCCGGAACGTCCAGAAACGGCAGGGAGTCCGGAATTAAGATGTTGAGCCTTTAGTGTGAACCTTAGGGGAAATCTTTCTATCTTGTACATATCATACCGTGGTTTTTCTCAATTAACCACAAAAGCGCCTATAGTCTTATAGGGGCTTTTTATTTGTACCGCTATTATTTGTGTCGAAACGGCAAAATGATACGCTTGTCCGGTCCTAAACTTCACCGGACTTTGCCAGGGAAAAAGGGGCATACGTATTTTCTATAAGGTATTTCTCTTTAACAGCCATCGGGTCACTCCAATCCATAGAAAGAATGCTGCGGACGGCATCCACCAGCTCGTGGAAATTGGACGGCTTAATAAAGAACAGGTTGCCACCCATTTCATAAGCCGTGGCAATATTGGCTGGCCTTGAAGTACTGCTGAACACCACAACCGGCAGGTTACACAGCGTCGAATGGGTGCGTATTTCCCTGAGGCATTCCAACCCGTTTTTGCAAGGCATATCCAAATCAAGGAAGATGAGATCGGGCACATAATGCTTCAGCAGGTCCAGCAACTGCACGCCATCTGTGACTACATGC
>DASWYM010000355.1:0-8964 GCA_036404975.1 Chitinophagaceae bacterium | reverse complement strand
GTTGCGGAGCCGTCAACATCCTGGTTGGTAGCAGTTCAGTTGGCTTGTCCACATTCCCAATACAAAAAATGGATACGAAGGTGCTGGGGACCAAACTATTAGAAATTGCTTGAACCTCTGCGAGAGGTGAACTATTTTAGTATTGGCAGACATTGCTAATTCGCAGCTTTACCTAAAAGACCCGAAAAAGACGTTCACCAACAATATAGTGACCATGAGCACCCACAAAAGCGAGAACCAGACCACAACACCTTCCGGCGACGGGAGTGCACCGACCTTCTATCATGGCACAAAGGTCCACCTGAAGCCGGGCGACCTGATCGAACCCGGTTATAATTCCAACTACGGGAAGCGCAAGAAGGCGTCCTTTGTTTACCTGACCGCCACCCTGGATGCAGCCACCTGGGGCGCCGAGCTGGCCCAGGGCGAAGGACAGGGCCGGATCTATATAGTGGAGCCGACGGGTCCCTATGAAGATGATCCCAACCTGACGGACAAGAAGTTCCCCGGCAACCCCACCAAGTCTTACCGCTCCCGGTACCCTTTGCGGGTCACCGGTGAGGTCACTGATTGGCAGGGTCACCCCCCGGAACAGCTTCAGGCGATGAAGGACCACCTGGAGCGCCTGAAGGAGCAGGGCATCGAGGCCATCGATGAGGAGGAAGAAACGTGAGAATGAATTGGGCGCTGCAGCAACCTGGGAACAATGAGCTACGCATATTGGTTTGGGTACACAACTTTTAAAGCTGTAAACACCTGTATTTGTGAATTGGCTGTCCCTTAGTTATCTTACTGCTCTAAACCCCCTAATTAACGGCATCGGTACAATGCAGAAATTACAAACAGACTATAACTCCATCACAGATGCCAAGTGTCGTAAACGCCCAGACCCAAACACCATATGAGAATATACACATTTCTCCTCCCGATGCTTCTATTCGTTTCCGTGGTTACCTACAGTCAGTCTCCTGTGAAAAAGGATTACTATTTGAAAGTATCAGGTGGCAGGGTGCTCTTTGGTACAGGTGATGTAGCCGGCCCCGGATTGGGCGTAGAAGTTTCAAAGAACCTTTTGAAACACTCCAAAAAGGGAGTGAACAGGCTGCTGCTGGGTGCGGAGCTTGTCTTTGAGAATGGAGTACGGAACGTAGTAGCCTATAATCCTACGCAGGAAGAATTTCTTAGGTCTTTCCGGCAAGTCTCCAATATGCTGCTCTATCCAAAACTTACCTACTATCCTTTTGGCGGCATTGTTAAAGGATTTAATATAGCCGCAGGCCCATCGGCAGGCTACAGCTTCCAGTCACACGAATCTGGCTGGTCAGGTCGTCCTGCAGCAAATGGTGATTACATCCGCTATTCTATGCTGGCCAACAGTAACACCTGGCTGATCGGATACCGGATCTCTACAGGCTATGAATTAATGCTGACACCCAAAATACTGGCAGGGGCAAGACTGGACTTTTCCAGCTACTCCAATGGCGACATCAACACACTGGCTGCTATTAAAGTGGGGGCCAGGTGGTAACAGAACGCCATCCAACAATATATTTTGTAACGACAGATCAATACCCTAAACCAATCATTATGAATCGTACGAATCCAGATGTTGAATGGTTTTTCACCAAAGACACAAAGTGGCAAAAAGAATATGAACTCCTGAGAGCGATCGTTCTTGATTGCGGGCTCACGGAAGAACTGAAGTGGGGCTGCCCCTGCTACACGTTGAATAAAAGAAACGTGGTGCTGATCCATGGGTTTAAGGACTACTGTGCGCTCCTGTTTATGAAAGGTGTCTTATTGGAAGATACTCATCACATCCTGGTGCAGCAAACGGAGCATGTTCAGGCAGCAAGGCAGATCCGCTTTACTGGCGCTGACCAGATCAGGAAGATGCAACCGGTGCTGAAAGAGTACATCAAAAGGGCCATAGAAGTGGAAAGAGCGGGTTTGAAAGTGGACCTGAAAAGCACTAAGGAATTCAGCATGCCGGAAGAATTCAGGGCCGTACTGGAAGACATGCCCGAAGTAAAGACGGCCTTTGAGAAACTGACCCCGGGACGGCAAAGAGGGTACCTTCTTTACTTTTCTGCAGCGAAGCAGTCCAAGACCCGTGAGGCAAGAATAGAGAAGTACCTGGATAAGATCCTCCAGGGAAAGGGGGTTGACGACTAATAATACATGAGCAAGACAAGTTCGGAGGACCAGATGCCTCCTTCTCCCTCCTAATTCCTGGTTGTACCGACAAACAGGGTTAGCTCACGATCTGCAAAGATCTCCGGTTTTGGTCCTTTGCCCAGGGACCCAGGTGGACTGCTAATTCATTACGCGTAAGTGCCCCACCCATTTTCTTCCCTCCTAATTCCTGATTCCCTTTTCGTCCTTCGCATCCACCCGTTCGTATAACACATTTCCATGCGCACCCCCCCTTTTGTAAGTTTACGGATATTATTCTGCTTATGACTTATGCCATTGAAACCAAAGAGTTGAGTTTCGCCTTCGCCTACGGGCGCAAAGTGGTCAACGAACTGTCGCTGCGCGTGCCCGAGGGCAGCATCTACGGCTTCCTCGGTCCCAACGGGGCGGGAAAGACCACGACCATCCGGCTGCTCACCGGCATGCTGCGCTCCGACCGTGACAATATCTTTCTGCAGGGCCAGTCGCTGCAGCGGGGCATGCCCGGCATCTTCCAGTCGCTGGGAGCGCTGATCGAGACCCCCTCGCTCTACGGCCACCTGACGGGCAAGGAGAACCTGAAGGTGATCACCACCCTGCGCGGGCTCCACAGCCGCCACATCGATAAATACCTCTCCATCGTGGGCCTGACGGATGCCGCCCACAAGAAAGCAAAGGACTACTCGCTGGGTATGAAACAGCGTCTCGGCATTGCCATGGCCCTGCTGCCCGACCCCACGCTGCTCATCCTCGACGAGCCGGCCAACGGGCTGGACCCCAACGGCATCATCGAGATCCGCGAGCTGCTCCGGAGCCTCAACCGCGAGCACGGTAAGACGGTGTTCGTTTCCAGCCACCTGCTGGCCGAGATCGAGAAGACCTGTACGCACATCGGCATCATCAACCGCGGAGTGCTGCGCTACGACGGCACCCTGGAGGAGATGAAGCGCTCGGCCCATGCCTCGGGCGAAGTAATCTTCACCGTGCCGGGCGCCACCGGCTGGATGCCACAGGTGCAGGCCCTCTTTACTACCGCCCGCCAGCAATCGGCCGAAGAGATCATCTTCCCCTTTGCCGATGCCGCCCAGGTGACGCACATCAACCAGCAGCTCGTGCAACACGGCGTGCCCGTAACAGGCATCCAGGTGCACGGGGGACTGGAAGAGTGGTTTATGCACATTGTTAACCAGGACAGGAAAGCGATAGCGTAAACACCCGGCGGGGAGGCTTCACGCTATATGCTATACGCAAGAACGAGCAACAACAAGAAACAAGAAACTATACTACAATGAACTATTTATCCCTACATAATAAAGCCTTTAAAGCCGAGTGGCTGAAGTTGCGTCATTCCGGCATGGTGTGGTTGCTGCTGGGGGCCACGGCCTTTATTCCCGTCATCAACCTCACGGTAGGCCTGCTGCGCGACACGGGCGAAGGCGGCGAAGGCACCAACATCTGGAACCTGATCATCCAGAACAACTTCATGTCCTTCACCGGCTTTTTCTTCCCCATGTTCCTGTTGCTAATGGTGGCGCGCCTGGTGTACCTGGAACACCGCTCCGATACCTGGAAGCTGCTGGAGACCCAGCCCGTGCCCCGCTTCGTGATCTACTTCGCCAAGTGGGAAGTGGCCGTGCTCATCTCCCTGCTCTCCCTGCTGGGCCTCCTGCTCTTTGCGCTTTTGGACGGCGCCGTGCTGATGATGTTCCGCAAGGACTACGCCCTTAACCAGTACTCTCCCGATATGACGCTGGCCCTGCAGGCCGTAGGCCGCTACTGGGTGGCCAGCCTGGGCATCATCTCGCTGCAGTATTTCCTCGGCCTGATGATCCGCACCTTTGCCTGGCCCCTGGGCATCGGTCTCATCGCCCTTATTGCCGGGGGCATCTTTGCAGGCTTCGGGGTGGCTCCCTGGTTTCCCTATGCCGCACCGGCCTACACCTCGGCCTCGTACGAGGGCAGCATGACAGGAAAGCTGTTGCTGCACCACGAGCAGATGAGCCTGCTATGGGCGGTGCTCTTCCTGTGGATGGGCTACCAGTTCTTTGTGCGCAAGAGTTTCACCCATGCCTTTGTGCTGCCCCTGCGCCATGGCATCACTACCGCCGTGGTGCTGGGATTATTCGTCGCCCTGGCCTGGGGCGTGAACCGGCCCGAAGTGCTCGACCGCTACGGCCGCACCGTGCTGGCCGGTCAGATCCGCGGTACGCAGAAGGTGGGCAGCATTGCCCTCCTGAGCGCGCCGGCCAACGACACCCTGCTGGTGCTGCCCGTGCGCAACGGGAAGTTCCATGCCGTTATCCCCCAGCCGCTGGATGCGGGGGTGTACACCGTGCGGGCGGGAAAGTTCACTATGCCCGTATATATGAGCACCAGCGACAGCACCTACCTCGACTGGGAGCTGAAGGACAAGATGAGCGACGTGAAGGCCACCGGCACGCGCGTGGCCGAGAACGCTTACTTGAAGGAGAGGCGCCCCTACCGCTCGTGGGCACTGACGGAGAACGCTTACCAGTATCCCCCCAAAGTGTATGCTTCGCGCATGATCAGTGAATGGGAAAAGGAAAGCGGCAAGATCCGCAAGTTCAAGACCGTGGACAACATCCGCCCGGCTGACGACTTCCTGGAAGTGCAGCAAAAGCTGCTGGCGGTGCAGTTCCTGGACCTTGCCGATAACTACTACCCACAGGTGCACGCGGTGTATTTCCCCAATGAGACTCTTGCCTGGCCGGCCTCGCTGGACAACCTGCGCAAAGAGGTGTCGCTCGAAGACAGCTCGCTGATTACCTACAGCAATTACCGGGCTTATGTGACCGGGCACTTCCGCACAAAGAGCCATAAGAACGACAGCCTGTTCTTCTACTACCTGGATACCGAAATAAAGAACCCCCGGGTGAAGGACTTCCTGATGTACGAGGCGATGCAGAACAACCTCGGTCGCATCAAGGACAGTGCGCGCCGCGACCACCTGCTGCATACGGTGTTGCCCACATTCAGCAGCACGCGCCTGAAGGATCACCTCTCGCAGGCCGCCCTGCGGATGTCGAACATGCAGCGGGGCCGCACCGCCTACAACTTTACCGCAGAGGCCCTCAACGGGCGGCAGATCCAGCTGGCCAACCTGGCGGGCCGCTACATCGTGGTGGACGTTTGGGCCACCTGGTGCGGGCCCTGTAAGAAGGAGAACCCCGTCTTCGACGAGCTGGCCGAGCGCTACACCAGCGAGCGACTGGCCTTCGTGAGCGTGTCGGTGGACGAGGACGCTAACCAGTGGCGCATGCAGGCCGCAGGACGCAGCAAAAAGGTGCTGCAGCTGCATGCGACTGATGAAGAGTTCAGCCGTCGCTACGCCCTCAACACCATCCCCCGCTTTATGCTCATCGACCCCAGGGGCAATATCATCGACGCCGACATGCCGCACCCCACGGAGCCGGAGTTCGAGGCCATGCTGGAGAAGGAAGTGGGGAGATTGTGAGAGCAGGGATTAGGGATTAGGAAGAGAACCACCAAAACTGCGAAGACACGAAGCCATCCGGATAATGATCTCCCGGTCCCGGAGGCCCAACTGAATGACGGTAGTCGGATAGGGAGCAAAGGTTGGTAGCAAGCCAGCACATAAGAGAACTTTGCCCCGGACGAGGCAACACCCTACGCCCTCCGGAGCCTGTAATGCCTGCTTGTGACAAAGAACACCCGAGCCCCGTCAGGGGCTCCTGCTTTGTAGGAAGATTCGTGAAGAAGGAACCCTGCTCCACTAGGAGCAGATCACTACGCCCTCACCACCTATCAGGCGCTCTGTGCCGGCGGGTTCTATGCCGCGTAGCGGCTACCTGTTTGTAGCAGACGGTATCAACAAGAGGAACCATCCCCCAGAGGGGGTACCTGTAAATTATAGGACACTTGCTTTCCTGTAGGACAAAGGCTGACCACCGAAGCGGCACCTACGGAGCCATCTTCCTTTCCTGGAGCATTTACTTATTTCCCTGCTTTATCTTATTCCTTTTCAATGGTGGACTTCCATATCTCTTCCCTCTGATTCTCTATGAACCGGTCAATCCGCTGGATATAGGCCGGCTTCAGGTAAGGCTTTATATCTTTTCCTGCAGAATCGGTAACGCTGAAATCTTTAACTCGCTCATACACACCAAGGCCTTCTGTCTTCATTCTTTGAAGGTTCTTCTCATGACTCACTAAATTCGCTGCGCCTAACATATAGGCAACACTATCACTGATAGCGAACATGCTATCCTTTCGGGTTACAGGTAAATAACGGGTGCCCATGAGTTCTTGCTTCTCCAGGTGTAAAAGAAGAAAGTATTTATTGCCCTCCGGCTCCGGATCGATGCAGGCAGTTAGTGTCAGAATAAAAATACATGGTAGCAGGAACTTTTTCATAGTCTGGTGCAATTTACTTTATGACATCAACAGAATGGGTACGCTCCTGTTTTTTCTTTCAACAGCCTTTCTTCTCCTTCCACAGATCCCTCCCTGCGGTTGGGAAGACAGTGTTATATTCATGACTGATCAGTGGCTCCCCGACAGCTATAAAATGTAGAATAAGCAATGTGCCTCCAATACCGAATTCGTGTAGTTCGTATGAATTCGTGTTATCCATCACGCCCTTATTCCCAATCCCTAATCCCTAATTCCTTTTCTTTGCTCCATGTTCGACAGCATCGTAGAGCAATTCATAACCGGCATGAAGCATACCACCCTATTGGAATACATAGCGGTGGTGTCGGGCATTGCCAGCGTGTGGTTCTCCCGCAAGGAGAACATCCTGGTGTATCCCGTGGGACTGGTGAATACCATCATCTATGTCTACCTCAGTTTCAAGTACCACCTTATCGGCGAGGCGGCGGTAAACTTCTACTACACGGTGATGAGCATCTACGGCTGGATCCTCTGGGCGCGGAAAGACCAGCAACAGCATCCCGTTCTGCACATCACTTTTGCCTCCCGGCAGGGATGGATGCAGCACGGGCTGTTCTTTGCCACCCTTTACGTCGTCATCTTCTTTTCGCTTACTTACCTGAAGCAGAACTTCTACGAAGGGGCCATTCCCTGGGCCGATGCCTTTGCTTCGGCCACCGCCTTCACGGGCATGTGGCTGATGGCGAAAAAGAAGGTGGAGAGCTGGATCTGGTGGATCGCGACCAATATTGCCTCCATACCGCTTTACTTTGTAAAAGGATTGGTGTTTACCAGCGTGTACTACCTTATTCTTTTAGTGTTTGCCTTCTGGGGCCTGAAAGCCTGGTGGGAAAAAGCGAAAGTCAATCAAGCAGCATGAGAAAAGGATTGGTACTGGGCAAGTTCATGCCCCTGCATAAAGGCCACCTGGCACTGATTGAATTCGCGGTGCAGCATTGCGACCACCTGACCGTGCTGCTATGCTATAACTCCTCGGAAGCCATTAGTGGCCCTCAGCGACTACAATGGCTGGAGGAGAGCCTGCACTCCTATCTCTCCGTCACCATTGACACGTATTGCTATGATGAGACGGAGCTCTCCGCCTCATCAGATTATTCGGAAGATGCCGCTAGCGGGTGGGCGGCGGTGCTGCAAGAGCGGTACCCTGACCTGACCACCTTCTTTTCGTCGGAAGCTTACGGCGATGCTGTAGCCAGGCAGATGGGCATTGAGCATGTCGCTTTCGATGAAGGCAGAATCATCGTTCCCGTTTCCGGTACAGCCATCAGAGTCCATCCATTCCTGTACTGGGATTACTTACCCAAGGCTGCACAACCCTTTTTTGTAAAGAAAGCGGTCCTGCTAGGCAGCGAATCCACCGGGAAGTCGACACTGGCCGAAAGACTGGCCCGTCAGTTCGACACCGTATTTGTGCCCGAGATGGCACGGGAGGTCATTGGCCACACGGAGAGCTGCACTTACGAAGACCTCTACAAAATAGCCGAACTGCAGGCCCTGACGATCCACAAAAAGCTACGGGAGGCTAATAGGATATTGTTTTGTGATACAGACCTGAACATTACTAAATCCTATTCCCGCTATTTATTCGACAAGGAGTTGGAGGTGGCGCAATGGATTGAAGATGCCAGTACTTTTGACCTTTATCTCTTTTTGGAAACCGACTGTCCCTATGTACAGGATGGTACCCGGCTGGGCGAGAAAGAGCGAAGGGAGCTGAGTGATCGGCATAAACAGCAACTGCAAAAGGCAGGTATCTCTTTTGTAAGTATACAGGGTGACTGGGAGGAACGTTTCCGGCTGTGCTGTGAAGTGGTTAAACAAAGACTTTTACATTGATGAGAAAGATCGTGATCATAGGGCCCGAGTCGACAGGCAAGAGCACGCTGTGCGACCAGTTGGCGCAGCACTATAAGACGGTGTGGTGCCCCGAGTTTGCGCGCGAGTACCTGTTGCAGTACGGCAACAACTACAACTTCGACGACCTGCTGAAGATCGCCATGGGGCAGATGGAGTTGGAAGAGGTGATGCTCACCGAGGCCAGGAACGGCTATTATTTTATCGACACCGATATGTACGTGATGAAGGTGTGGTGCGAGGAAGCCTTCCAGGACTGCCACAAGTGGATCCTCAACCAGGTGGCCGTGCGCCAGTACGATCTTTACCTGCTGTGTGATGTGGACCTGCCGTGGACGCATGACGAGCTACGCGAATACCCCGATATCGAAACCCGCAGGCGCCTGCACAGCATTTATAAAGACATCGTCATCAACAGCGGTACCCGCTGGGCCGAAGTGTCGGGCACCGATACTGAGCGCCTGCAAACGGCCATAGGGATCATTGATACAGTGTTTGCAG
>DASWYM010000354.1:0-9011 GCA_036404975.1 Chitinophagaceae bacterium | reverse complement strand
CTTAATCTAAACAGTTATTCGTGATCGCAATCATTGTCTTTTTTGTCCTGCACTGGTATTTGTCCCTGTTCGCCCAGTCGTTTTTTCACCATCGTTATGCCGCCCACCGGGCTTTTACCATGAACCGGTTCTGGGAGCGGACTTTTTTCGTGTACTCCTATCTTACCCAGGGCTCCTCCTATATGAGTCCACGGGTTTATGGCATCATGCACCGCATTCACCACGCCTATACCGACACCGAACACGACCCCCACTCCCCTTCCTACGATAAGAATATCATGGCCATGATGCTGCGCACCAGCAAGACCTACGTGGAGATCATGTATGGCCGCCGGCCCGTAGAGGACCGCTTTACCCGCAATGTTCCCCAATGGAGCTGGTTTGACCGCTGGGGCAACACCTGGTACTCGCGCATTTTGTGGTCGGGTTTCTACACCTGGTTTTACATCGCCTTCGCCCCCTCCGCCTGGTGGTACCTGCTCATACCCATTCATATCGTGATGGGACCGGTGCACGGCGTCATCATCAACTGGTTTGCCCACAAGTATGGGGAGGTGGCCTTTGAGACGGACAATACCTCGCGCAACCTCTTTAAGGTGGACCTGCTGATGCTGGGGGAAGGATACCACAACAATCACCATAAGTTTCCTTCGCGCACCAATTTCGCCGTAAACCGGGGTGAAGTGGACCTGTGCTACCCCGTGATCGCCCTGTTCAGTAAATTACGGATCATTCGTATCAGGAACGCCGGTAAAGAGTACGAGGCTGCGCAGGAGTCCACAGCAGCCTGAGAAGGGGCAGAACTTTTCCCTGCCCTCCACGGCAACCCGGCACCTTGCAGCACAACAAGACCTGCCCTTACTGACCAGGCAGGCCTTTTTTATCCTTCCTGCTTCCGGGTAATCTATTCGGAATCGCGGTTGGTGCGCACATCGCCTTCCTGCAACTCGTCGGGTGTCAGCCCGTCGGCCTGCTGCACCGGGGTGCCTAGGGAGCGCACGGTATCATCACCCGTGTCCTGCGAGCCGGTATAGCTCCGGCCCGTTTTCCCTTCGCCGCCCCGGGTTTGCAGTTCCCGCTCGATATCTTCGTTGTGCAGTATCCCGCCTTTGTTTTCTTTTCTTGCCATAATCTTTGATTTAATACTGTGCGTGCCTTCAGCCAATGGCAGGCATCACCACTGGAGGGTGACTTACACTTCACCCCTGTTCTTTTCTTTTACATCCCTTAGCTTCCGGTTCTGCTCCTCGCTGTTCATCGCCTTCGATTTCTCCAGCTGCACTTCCAGGGGGTCCCTGAAGGAATCCGGCTCCTGGGCATTGTTCTGCACATCCTTGGGGAGATAATCCTCGTTGTCGTGCAGGTCGCTTCTGTACTTTTTTTCGTCTGCCATGATCGTATTGTTTATTCGTAAATGAATGGGCCCCTTGATCTCCGGGAAGCACGTAGGAAAATGGGCAGGAAGTGCAACCCCTTTACCCCGCCCGGGTCCTAAGCCCGGTTGCCTCCGCCGGAATCACGGTTCTTCATCGGGGTATTGCTGGGAATATAAAAAGGCGAATCAGTATCCGGTGCCGCATTACCCCTGTTTCTTTCTTCGTCTTCCAGGAAGTTTACATGCTTGTCGCGGTTCGCCTCTGCAGGAACGTCGAGGTGACGATCCCTTTCCTGTGGAATATCTTCCCTGTCTCTTCTGTCCATAACACACAATGATTTCCTATGGAACTGCCAAATTGGTGCCATTCTAACAAAGGGAAAAGGGGCGGTGTCGCAGAGGGATCAGCAAGAGCCAGAATGCCTAGCGGCGGGTGATATACCCCGAGGCCGCCAGGGTCTTGTCGTTGGGCCAGTAATAGCTGTAGTGGTATTGGCGGCGCTTATAAGGGCTCAGCACGATCAGCCCGCCCTGGGTACAGGAATCCTGACCCTCGGTAATGTTTTCGCGGAAGTGAAAGTCCTCCTCGTCTATTTTGATCAGCTCCCACTTACCCTTGCAGTCATTGTCGGGATACTCCACCTGGAAGCGGCTGCGCGTATAGCTGCACGAAAACTCTATGGGCCGGTCTTCCTTCAGCTGGAACTGGTACACCAGCCCGGTCCAGCGGCCGTTGAGGCTGCGCACGCGGCGGTCCTTCTCCAGGGGCACATTGTTTTTTGCTACCGTGTCTTTCTTCTCCGCCATGGCCGTGTCGGCCAGCGGGACTACAGCCATCGTATCGGCTGCCTGCTCCGCCCTCGTTTTGACGTTCGGAATGATGCGGGCAGCATACAGTCCCGCCAGGATCAATACCGGCAGGATGGTTACCGCCCACAGCATTACTTTGCTGCGTCGGCGCTTCTGCTCAGCGGCTACCCGCGCGCGTTCTTCCTGTGCCAGGGCTTCTTCGGTTTCCCGGAGGAACTGCTCCTCGCGCAGCTGTTCTTCTTCTTTCCGCTTTTGTTCCTCGGCCTTGCGCTTTTCCTCCTGCCGCCGCTTTAGTCCCTCGAGGAACTCACGGTCAAAGCCGCGGTTCAGGAAACTGAAGAGCTTCTTATCGTAGTCGTCGCGCTTAACCTCGTCGGTGAGGGTGTCATAGGCCTCCTGGATCTCCTTGAAACGGTCGGTAAAAAAGGAGTCACCGGCATTCAGGTCGGGGTGGAACTTCTTGGAAAGCTTGCGGAAGGCAGTCTTGATCTCTTCCGTACTGGCGGTTTTCTCCACGCCTAATATATGGTAATAATTTTTCAATTCAGGCCAACATGCAATAAGGTGTAAAAATAGGCAGCTACAAGGTCCGGCACTCAAGATAAGGATAGATGGGGCTACAATGGCTCATATTATATTATTTTAAGTTAACTTAGCAGGCGATTCCCGCTGTCTCCCTTTGCTGTCCGCCCCCCTGGAACGTGTACCCGTCCGCAGAACCTGACTAAAACATCAGCAATATGAAACGTGTACTACTGACAGTTCTTACACTGGCCTCCCTGGCGGCAAGCCTGGCAGCCACCGCGCAGGAAGTAAAGACCAAGGAAAAAACAGCCGCCGGGGCCAAGACGAAGACCAAAGCCGACGCCGAGAAGGTTAAGGTAAAAACCGAGACCGCCGATGGCAAGGAAACCAAGATCACTACCGAAGCAGATAAAGTTGTTATTAAGGGCGAGGGCGTCGGCAATCAATTCGACACCTCAGCGGCCCGCTCGGCCATGGGAGGAGCGAACCTCGATGCCGCCCGCCAGGAGATAGCCACCAACAACCAGTTGTGGGGGCAGTCGTTTGTCAAAGGCGATTCGGCCAGCTTTATAGGCTTGTATCACCCGGAAGCCCGCATCTATCCGCCCAATATGGCTATGCTCCATAGCCGCACCGACCTTGGCCGCATGCTCGCCGGGGTACCTGGCTCCGGCATCCAAAGCGCCAACCTGATGACCACCGATATCATCAGCAGCGGCGACCTGGTGATCGAAACCGGCACCTACGAAATGCGGGATGCCACCAAGACCGTCGACCGCGGCAAGTACATGGTGGTTTGGAAACAGGACAACGGCCGCTGGCGCATTTACCGCGATATCTGGAACAGCGATATGCCCGCCGGCCAGCATTAAACACCGGCACCATTGAAACGAGCCATAATATAAGCAGAGAGAGGGTCCCTGCCCTCTCTCTTTTATTTTTCGTGCCACATACCTTGATGTTTCTTCCATCGAACACGTGCTTTACAGCCGGTCTACGCCCATTAAAAGACCTATTCAACCCATATACAAGCCATATTTGATCTATATAAAACCCATATATAACCCATACCTTTTAAGATATGGCTTGTATATGGCTTATATATGGGTTGTATATGGGTTATACCCCTATCTGGCGAGCAGGAATTGGGAATTGGGGATTAGGAATTAGGGGGATTCAGATGACTCAATGACTTATTGACCCAATGACCTCTCTCGCAGCTCGTAGCCCGCAGCCCGCAGCTCGCAGCTTCTTCACGCTTCTCCAGGGGCCGGGGGCATGGAAGGGGGTATGGCCGTGGAAGCAGCCGGGGCGGTGGCTTCCTTGCGCACCATCCACTTGTAGAATTTGGCGAACTGTTTTCGCCAGGCGGCCTCTTCGTGCCTGCCCCGGTGATCGATGACCAGTTCTACCGAACAGTGGTCATAGCGGCGCAGCAGATCGGCCATGGCGCGTACCATACCCGACGTACCCTCACCTTCTTTGCCTCCTGCGTATAGGAAAAAGCGCTGGGGCAATTCGGCATGGTGGCTGATGATGTTGGCCGTTTCCTCGCCCAGGCCAGGCATAACCCAGAAGGAGGGTGAGAGCACCCCCGCGCCACCAAAGTAGAGGGGGTAATACAGCGCTCCATAGAAAGCAATGAGCCCGCCCATCGAAGAGCCGGCAATATAGGTGTTGGCCCGGTCGGGCAGGGTGCGGTAGGTCTTGTCAATATAGGGCTTGAGGGTATGCACAATAAAGTCGAGGTATTGCCGCCCTTCGGCCGCACCGTGCCCGCTATCGTGAAAGCTGTACTCGCCCATGCGGCGCTCGCCGCCATTGTCTATAGCCACTACGATGCACTTTGCTTTCAGGCTGTCGAGGGTTTCGTCCACGCCCCACTCCTCCGAAAAAGCGCTCCACTCTTCAAAGAGATTTTGCCCGTCCTGCATGTACACCACGGGGTAGTGGCGGCGCGTGCGGGCATACTCCCCGGGCAGGTAGAGCCACACCCGGCGGGAGCGCCCCAGCTGGGGCATGAAAAAGGCGTCATCGATGATCCACACATTTTTGGTAGTGGTGGCGGTCTTTACAGCTTCCATAATTGTTGGTTTGGCGTTGTCAAATCCGGTTGTATAAAATAGTCCACTGCCGTAGTTGCTCCTCGGCGGCAGGCACTACCTGGCCGGGCAGGAAGCGCCAGCCCCAGTTGCCGCCCGAAGAGGCGGGAGTATTCATCCGCCCCCCTTCGTCGAGTCCCAGCACATCCTGCAGGGGCAGGATCACGATGCGGGCCACGGAGCTATAGGCCAGCTGCGCCAGCACCCGCACGATATCGTCCTCGCCAATCGAGCGGCCGGTGTAGTGCATCACCCGGTTGCGGGTGGCTTCATCGGCCTCCTGCCGCCACCAGCCTTTGGTAGTGTTGTTGTCGTGGGTGCCCGTGTACACCAGGAAGTTGGTGGCGTAGTTGTGGGGGATATAGTCCGAGCGGGCGTAATCGTCGCCAAAGGCAAACTGGAGGATCTTCATTCCCGGCAGGGCGAAATCGTCGCGCAGGTCCAGCACCGGCTGGTCGATATCACCCAGGTCTTCGGCGATAAAGGGCAGGGAGCCCAGCTCTTCGCGCACCACGCGGAAGAAGTCATCGCCGGGGCCCACCTTCCATTCGCCGTTGATGGCGGTCTGCTCGCCCGCGGGCACTTCCCAGTAGCCGGCAAAGGCGCGGAAGTGATCGAGCCGCACGAGGTCGAAGAGCTCTACGTTCTTGCGCAGGCGCTGCACCCACCAGTCGTAGCGCCGTTCTTTGAGCACGTTCCAGCGGAAGACCGGCATACCCCAAAGCTGGCCATCGTCGGAGAAGGCATCAGGCGGCACACCGGCCATGCCCACCACAGCCCCCTCCTCGTCGAGGTTAAAGAGGCTGCGGTGCGACCATACGTCGGCCGAGTCGTAGCTGACGTAGAAGGGCAGGTCGCCCACCAGCTCGATGCCGCGCTTGTTGCAGTAGTCGCGCAGCCCGTGCCACTGGCGGCTGAAGATGAACTGCAGCCAGCGGATCTTGCCGGCTTCGTCGGCGTGTTCCGCTTCAAGGGCCTGCAGGGCGGCTTCGTCTTTGAGCTTGTATTCTTCGGGCCATTCATACCAGGGCTGACCGCCGAACTTCTTTTTCAGCAGCGTATACAGCGTGTAGTCGGGCAGCCACTCGCTCTCCTTATTGACGAAGGCGGTGAACTCGTCCTGCATCACCCCGCCCGCCCCGTCGCGGAATCGCTGCCAGGCGGTGCCATAGAGTTGCTGCTTTATTTGTTCGGCACCCCTGTAATCCACCCTGTCGGTGTAGGGCAGATGCAGCGGGAGCAACTCCTCGCGCCGCAGGAGGCCGTCCTGCGCCAGCCCGTAGGGCGAGATGAGCAGCGTGTTGCCCGCCCGGCTCGAGGTGGCACTGTAGGGCGAATGACCCTGTCCTTCCTCGGTGGGGTTGATGGGCAGCAGCTGCCAGTAGCGTTGCTTCGAGCGGTGCAGGAAGTCGGCAAACTTGCGCGCCTCCGGGCCCATGTCGCCAATGCCGAAGGGCGAAGGCAGCGAGGTAATGTGCAGCAGCACACCGGCGCCACGGGCATTCTCCTCGGCCTCCATGCTCAGCAGGGCCAGGGGCAGCGGGCGGAACAGCTCTTTTACCGGTATGCCTCTTTCCACTTTGGCGGGCGGGCCACCCAGCAGGTTGACGTATTCGCCTTTGAGCGGGCGGGGCAGCTGGATGCGTGTGTCTTTCCAGTCGATGCCGAGGGGGTCTTTTTTCTGATCGCCGGCCAGGGCAGCCGTGTGCAGGGGCAGGGCCACGATAAGCCACTTACGCTTATACTTACGCGCAAAGGCAAACACGTGGTCTTTGCAGGTACCCTCTACTGCCAGGGGAATGTAATCGCCCGCGGTAAAGAGGTCTTCCTGCTCGCGGCGAAGCTGCAGCAGGCGCTGAACGAGCCACAGCTTGATGCGCCCGTCGGGCGCCTGCTTCCACAGCTCCCCGAACAGGCGCTTGTCGGCCGTGCGCTCTTCGAGAGCTTCCAGGAGGCTTAAGCGCCGGGCGTAATCCACTGGGCGACGGTTGTCGGGATCTACGAGGCTCAGGTCCCAGAGCTCGCACCCCTGGTAAACATCGGGTACGCCGGGGCAGGTAAACTTCAGCACCACCTGCGCCAGCGAGTTCACCACGCCATGCGGGGCGATCCGTTTCAGCAGCCGCCCGAAGCTTTTCCAGAACGGCGTGCCCTTGCGCAGCAGCCCTTCCGCAAAGCGGGCCACGGCGCTTTCGTAGCGCTCGTTGGGACTGGTCCAGTTGGAGTGCCGCTTGGCTTCGCGCAGGGCTTTTTGCAGGTACTCTTTCAGCCGCCCTCCATAAGCGGCCTCTTCACTCTCCACTAAAGGATAACTTCCCACCAGCGTCTGGTAAATGAAGTACTCGTCGTTCAGGTCGGGAGCGCCCCCTTCTTTCAGGGGTGCATTCAGCTGCCGCCACTCCTCGACGGTTTTCAGCCACAGTTCGGGAAGGTCGGTGAGCACATTCAGGCGTGCCCGCACATCCTCGCCCCGCTTGGTGTCGTGGGTGGACGTGGCGTTGAGCGACAGGGGCCAGCGCTCCTGGCGGCGCGCCATGCGCTGGTGAAACTCGCCGGGAGTGTAGCCAAACGCGTCAGGAGCATCACCCACTTCGTTGTGGGCAATAAAGCGCTGGAAAGTATACATCAGGGTGTCTTCCACGCCCTTGGCCATGAGGGGACCGCTGAACTGCATACAGCGCTTATAGAAGTGCGCGGCGCGCAGGTTGTATTCCGCAGCCCCTTCCAGGGGCTTTCGCAGGAGGGCATCTTCCAGCAAGGCCACGGCTTCACCCAGCTCCGGTTCGCTTTGGCGCACCCGGGAAAGGATATCCTGCACGGCCGCCATCTCCTCGTTCACCAGCGGCAGGATACCGCCATAAAAGCGGTACACGGGGCAGTGGATAAGGAAAGCGCCGATGGCTCTTTTCAGGATATCCGGCTCCATGGCTTTTACCCGCTCTTCCTCTACCAGGCTTTGCTCCAGGAAGAGCCTGTAAAGGTTGTCCAGCTCGCCGCCCATGTGCTCGTTGAGGATATAGGACTTTTTATCGCGCACCTGCTGCGACACAGTGCGGTGGTCGTTGATCCAGTTGTAGTAGTATTGGGTAAAAGCCGCTTCGGCCATTTTGCTCGTGAGCAGGTTGTTCACTATGGCCAGGAAGTCGTAGCCGGTATTGCCTTCAATGGGCCAGGTCTCCGGCAGCTCTTCTTCAGGAGCGAGGATCTTTTCCACCGTGATGTACACTTCTTCGCCCACCGCGTTGCGCAGGTCAACCAGGTACCCGGCAGGATCATAGAGCCCGTCGATATGGTCGATGCGCAGGCCCTTAAACACTCCTTCCGCGGTCAGTTGGTTGATCAGCTCGTGGTAGTGGCCGAACACCTTTTCGTCCTGGATGTTCACGCAGATAAGGCCATTGACCGTGAAGAAGCGGCGGTAGTTGATGCGGTAGTCGGTCTCCTGCCAGGAACAGAGGCGGTAGCGCTGGTCTTCGCTGATGCGTAGCAGTAAGTCCTTGTTAGCGGACACCTTTTCGAGGCAGGAAGTGATATAGTTGCCCACCTTTTCGGTGCGCCTCAGCGAGACCAGTTGCTTTAAGAGCTCCTCCCATCCTTCGGAAAAAGCCGCCGGGTCGTCGGTGTACTTCAGTTCTTTGCACTGCTCCAGCCACTGCCCGATAGCGGCGACGCCGGCAGGGTCGCCCTGTTCCAGGATAGTGGCATACGCATCTGGGTTCAGGGGAAAGGAGCTGTCGAAATACCTGAATACAAAACGCCCCCCTTCGTAGGCCACGGTGAGCTCGCCTTTAGCAATCACCTCTTCGAGGTCGCTGCCCAAGAAGGGCACCATCAGGCGGCCTTCTGCTTCGGGGTGGTTCCAGGCCACGTCAAAAAAAGCTGCGTAGCGCGACTGCTGTCCTTTTTCCAGTACATCCATCAGCCAACGGTTGCGGGGGTGGAAGGCCATGTGGTTGGGCACGATGTCCTGCAGCCAGCCGATGCCTTCCCCGCGCAGGGTGCGGCCCAGGCTCCTTAATTCTTCCAGGGTACCCACCTCGGGGTTGATGACGTTGGGGTTCGTGCCGTCATAGCCATGGTTGGAGCCCGGCACGGCCTCAAAGATGGGTGATGCATAAACGGTGGTAACACCCAGCTTTTTAAGGTAGGGTATCACCTTTTCAAAGTCCGCAAACGAAAACTCTTTATGGAACTGAAAG
>DASWYM010000353.1:0-8559 GCA_036404975.1 Chitinophagaceae bacterium | reverse complement strand
TTATTGTTACGAGCTTTCTTTTGGCACGACAAAGGCAATAGCTTTAGAACAACAAAGAAAACAGCCTGGTGATGAGGTTCATAACAAAGAGAGATATAAAATTGACACTGCTGTTTTTTCTGACGGTTGTACTGACGTCGTGCTTTAAAGACTACAAAGGAAAGATAGCCATTGACGGTTCCAGTTCCGTATACCCGATTACCGAAGCCGTAGCCGAAGAATTCCGGACAGATCACCGGGACATCCGCATCACCGTGGGCGTCTCGGGCACCGGGGGCGGCTTTAAGAAGTTTGCCCGAGGCGAGACCGACATCAGCAACGCTTCCCGCCCGATCAAGAGCTCGGAGATCGAAGCCTGCCAGGAGGCAGGAATCTCTTTTATTGAACTGCCGGTGGCCTATGACGGCCTGGCCGTCGTAGTGAGTCCTTCGAACAATTTTGTAGACTTCCTGACCGTAGAAGAACTCAAGAAAATGTGGGAGCCGGCAGCCCAAAAGCGCATTACTTCCTGGAAACACATACGTTCTTCTTTTCCCGACGTACCACTCCGGCTTTATGGGGCAGGCACCTCCTCGGGTACCTATGATTATTTTACCGAAGCCATCGTGGGCGAGGCCAAGTCGTCCAGGGGTGACTATACGGCCAGTGAAGACGACAATGTGCTGGTGCAGGGCGTGTCTTCCGACAAGGGCGCACTGGGGTATTTCGGCCTGGCTTATTATGAGGAAAACAAAAGCAAGCTGAAGCTGGTGCCTGTAGACGGCGGCAAAGGCCCGGTGCTGCCTACCGACTCCACCGTACGCACAGGCGTTTATGCACCCTTGTCGCGGCCGGAGTTTATCTATGTGAAAGTGCAATCAGCGGGGTTGCCGCATGTGCAGGACTTTATCCGCTTTTATATGGAGCAGGCCCCTGCCCTGGTAAAAGAAGTGGGCTATGTGCCCCTGCCGGCAGAAGCCTACCGGCTATCGTACCAGCGTTTCACCAACAAGGTCACGGGCTCCATGTTTACCGAAAAGTCGACCGTGGGCGCCGATCTTATCAAACTATTACAAGGAGGAAAGGAGCCATGAAGCAACCCGTAACGCGCACCGGCGAAAAAGTCATTGAAGGGATCATGATGGCCTGCAGCTTTGTGACCATCCTGACCACGGTTGGCATCATCGGGGTGCTGCTCATCGACTCCATTAAATTCTTTTCGGAAGTATCCCTGGGAAGCTTTCTTACCGATACGCAGTGGACGCCGCTGTTTGCGGAAAAGCACTTCGGCATCTTGCCCCTGCTTTCGGGCACCCTGCTGACCACCACCATAGCGGTGCTGGTGGCCGTGCCGCTTGGCCTCGTGATCGCCGTATACCTGAATGAGTACGCCACTGCCAAATTCACCGCTATCGTGAAACCGGTGCTGGAAGTGCTGGCGGCCGTCCCCACGGTAGTGTATGGCTTCTTTGCCCTGCAGTTTGTGACACCGCTGCTGCAACAGGTGATCACGGGGCTGCGGGGGTTCAATGCCCTGTCGCCCGGGTTGGTGATGGGCATCATGATCATTCCCTACATCACCTCGTTGAGCGAAGATGCCCTGCGCGCAGTGCCGCGGTCCCTGCGCGAAGCCTCTTACGGCATGGGGGCCACCCGGCTGCAGACCGCCCTAAGGGTCATGGTGCCGGCTGCCTCCTCCGGCATCCTGGTATCTATTATCCTGGCCGTGTCGCGGGCCCTGGGCGAGACCATGATCGTAGCCATTGCCGCCGGGCAGGAACCCAACCTGACCTTTAACCCCAAAGAGTCGGTGGAAACCATCACCACCTATATTGTGCAGGTGAGCATGGGTGACGTGCCGCAGGACTCGCTGGAGTACCGCACCATCTTTGCCGCCGGGCTCACACTTTTTGTATTCACGTTCATCCTGAACAACATCAGTTTCTGGATCCGTAAAAAGTATCAAAACCAGTACGAATGAAAGATGCCAATCAAAAACGGGCTATTGCAAAAGATACCGCCTTCCGGTGGGTGGCCTTTGCCTGCACGGTGCTGGTGCTGGGGGTGCTGGCCGTGCTGCTCATCGATATTCTTTCCAGTGGTCTGGGGCGCCTCAACTGGAGCTTCTTTAGCAACCTGCCCTCCCGCTTTGCGGAACGGGCGGGGATCGTTACCGCCCTGGCCGGCATGGCCTCCCTGCTGTTCTTCACCATCATCATCGCCCTGCCCATAGGCATCCTGGCAGGGGTCTACCTGCAGGAATACGGAACCCGTAACCGCCTGGCCCGCATCATTGAGATCAATATTGCCAACCTGGCGGGCGTTCCCTCGGTGATCTATGGCATCCTGGGACTGACGCTCTTTGTGCGCACCCTGGGCATGGGCAACAGCCTGATGGCCGGCGCTCTTACGTTGGCACTGCTGATCCTCCCCATTATCATTGTAGCCACCCGGGAAGCCATCAGGGCCGTGCCCGGCTCGCTGCGCGAGGCTTCCTACGGCATGGGCGCCACCAAATGGCAAACCACCCGCCGCGTGGTGCTCCCTTCGGCGCTGGGAGGTATTCTCACCGGCATCATCCTGGCGCTCTCGCGGGCGGTAGGCGAAACCGCTCCCCTGCTGGTCATCGGCGCCCTGGTGTATGTGCCCTTTATCCCCGAAGGCCCCCACGACCAGTTTACCACCCTGCCCATCCAGGTATTCAACTGGACCTCGCGCCCCCAGGCAGCGTTTATTGTGAATGCCGCAGCCGGCATTATTATACTACTGCTGATCACCTTTTTGCTGAACGCCATTGCCATCTATATCCGGAGCAAATGGTATAAAAAAATCCACTACTGATGAATTACAAACTACAGGCACGGAATGCCAACCTCTGGTACGGCGAAAAGCAGGCGCTGAAGAATATCACCCTGGGTGTAGAGCCCCATACCGTCACCGCCTTTATTGGTCCTTCGGGCTGCGGCAAGTCGACCCTCCTGCGGTGCTTTAACCGCATGAACGACCTTATTGAGAATGCCCGCACTGAAGGGGAGTTCCTGCTGGACGATAAAGATCTCTACCGCGATATTGATGTGTATGATGTGCGCAAGCGCATAGGCATGGTCTTTCAACGGCCCAACCCCTTTCCCAAAACCATCTTCGAAAACGTGGTCTACGGCCTGCGGATCAACGGGATCAACGACAAGCGCCTGCTGGAGGAAAAGGTAGAGTGGTCACTGAAAAGTGCAGCCCTGTGGGAGGAAGTGAAAGACATCCTTCACAAATCGGCCCTGGCCCTTTCCGGCGGACAGCAGCAGCGCCTCTGTATTGCCCGGGCTATGGCGGTAGAACCCACCGTGCTGCTGATGGACGAGCCGGCGTCGGCACTCGACCCGATCTCGACCGCGAAGATCGAAGAGCTTATTTACCAGTTAAAAAGGAACTTTACCATCGTGATCGTGACCCATAACATGCAGCAGGCAGGACGGGTGAGTGATAAAACGGCATTCTTTTACCTGGGAGAACTGATAGAGTTTGACACCACCCAAAAGCTGTTCACTAACCCGGAGCACGAAAAGACACAGAACTATATCACCGGCCGCTTTGGATAAAACAATAACTATGACGCACTTAGAAGAACAACTGGACCGCCTGAAAAACAACCTAACCGACCTGGGCCAGCTGGTAAAGACCCAGATCAGCAAGAGCAAGACGGCCCTGATGAACAGGGACGTTGACCTGGCCAACGAGGTTATTTATCATGAACGGCGGGTCAATGCCTTCGAGCTGAAGATCGACAAGGATTGCGAAGAAACCTTCGCCCTCTTCGCCCCGGTGGCCAACGACATGCGGCTGGTCTTTTCCACCCTGAAGATCAATGGCGACCTGGAGCGGATAGGTGATTATGCCGAAGGGATTGCCAAGATCCTGTTGCTCCAGAAAATGGACTTTGACCAGGAGCTCATCAATACCCTTTCACTTCCCCTGATGTACGACAAGGCCCTGAAAATGCTGGAAGACGTCATCATCGCCTATGCGAGCAATGACAGCAAACTGGCCCGCTCCGTCTTTTCACGGGATGCCGAAATTAACGAGATCAACCACAGTGCCATTGCCATTACCACCCAATACTGCCAGGCCAACACGGCCCGGATCCAGCAGGCCCTTTACCTCTTGTCGATCATCAGGCGGCTGGAACGGATGGGCGATCATATTACCAATATTGCCGAAGAGATCATCTTTTTCCGCGAAGCCCTGGTATTGCGCCATGGAAACAAGGGCGGCGACAGTGCCTGGGACATAGAATAACCAACTCAGACCGGCAGTATAGCATAATTTATGATAGTAGTACTATATTAAGTTTGTATTAATTCTTTGTTACCGAAGTTCTACGAAAGGAGACAGAGTAAATTTGCTCACTTTTATAAATTCAGTATATGGCATTCTCCCTAACGAAATTTTTTAGCCCGAAAGACAAGGTGTTTTACGGATTGTTTGAAGAAGTGGCAAACAATGGCGCGGTCATGGCGGAAAAACTACTGGCGCTGGTATCGGAAACAGATTACAACGTTCGCTCCACCATGATCAAACCCATTGAGGACCTGGAACATGCCAACGACGAACTCACCCACCGCATCTTTACCGAGCTGGGGCGCAACTTTATCACGCCCTTTGACCGCGAAGACATTCACTACCTGGCCAACTCCCTGGATGATATCGCCGATTATATCTATGCGTCGGCCAAAAAGATCAAGCTTTACCATGTAAACCCCACGGACGAGGCTATTCAGCAGTTAGCCCAGCTCATCGTGAACAGCACCCGCGAAGTGCGCAATGCCGTACTCGAACTCCGCGACATGAAGAATGTGCGCACCATCACCGACGCCCTGGTAAAGATCAACAGTTTTGAAAACGAAGCCGACGACATCAGTGATATGCACATCGAGCGCCTGTTCAGTATGGAGCCCGATGCCAAGGAGATCATTAAAAAGCGCGAGATCTACCAGATGATGGAAGATGTAACCGACAAGTGCGAAGACGCCGCTAACGTTATAGAATCCATTATAGTGAAATACGCATAAATAAATGTGCAGATTAGTAAATGTGCGTCCCGACAGCTATCGGGAGTGCAAATGAGTTTCCTATACGGTTCTCCTATTTGCACATCTGCACATTCGCACATTTGCATATCTATAAATTAACCTCATGAGCTTCATAGTTATTGTTATAGCCCTGGCCCTGATATTCGATTACATCAACGGCTTTCACGATGCAGCCAACTCCATAGCCACGGTCGTTTCCACCAAGGTGCTGACGCCTTTCCAGGCCGTACTCTGGGCCGCGGTGTTCAACTTTGCCGCCTTTTTTATCTTCAAGGACCACGGTGTGGCCGACACGGTGGCCAAAACGGTTAACCCCGACAACATAGAAAAGTCGGGGATGCTGGTGGTTGTGTTTTCCGGGTTGATTGCCGCTATTTCCTGGAACCTGCTGACCTGGTGGTTTGGTATTCCGTCCTCCTCGTCGCATACCCTGATCGGTGGATTTGCCGGCGCCGGCGTTGCAGCGGGCGGATTTGATGCGGTGAACTCTGCACCTGTTTTGAAGACCGCTGCCTTTATCTTCCTGGCCCCGCTGGTGGGAATGTTCTTTGCCTATATTCTATCGTTATGGTTTCTGTTTTCCTTCCGTAAAGGCATCCTGCCCAAACTGGTATCGCTGGGGGTGCTGGCCCTGGTGATCTTCCTGCTTTATTCGAATATGGAAACAGATCCGGCTAACCTGAAATCACATTACGAGTCCTATGCGGCTAAGGTGATCTTTCACTCGAAGAACTTCAAATGGGTACTCCTCGGCCTGATCCTGACCATCATGGCGGCCTTTACCTTCTGGCTCAGCACCCTCAATACCCATAAAGCCACCGTATGGTTCAAGCGGCTGCAGCTGGTTTCTTCGGCTGCTTTCAGTATCGGCCACGGGGGTAACGACGCCCAAAAAGTAATGGGTATCATCACGGCTGCCCTGATTGCCAACGGCTCCATCGGCTCGTTTGAAGAAATGCCCTTCTGGGTACCGTTGGCCTGCTATTCGGCGATCGCCCTGGGCACCATGAGCGGAGGTTGGAAGATCGTTAAAACCATGGGTACCCGCATCACCAAGGTGACGCCTTTTGAAGGGGTGGCCGCTGAAACGGCCGGCGCCATTACCCTTTTCGTGACGGAGGCCCTGAAGATCCCGGTGAGTACCACCCACACCATTACCGGTGCCATTATGGGCGTGGGTGCCACCAAGCGCCTGTCGGCCGTGCGCTGGGGCGTAACCATCAGCCTGCTGTGGGCCTGGATCCTGACCATCCCGGTAAGCGCCGTGCTGGCAGCCCTCGTCTTCTGGCTGGTGAACCTGTTTCTATAAACGGCCGCACACCTCTTTGAAAAGGCCTTGTTGCCCTGCAACAAGGCCTTTTCTTTTATAAAATAATTCTCCGTCACCCCTGAACGGATGCGGGTAAACGGTCATCTTTCCCAACTCCCTGATGCATTCTTCGCCATAAATTCCGAAGTTTGCGGCCTTAACCTACTTGTATGCCCAAAATACTAGTTACCGGGGGATGTGGCTATATAGGTTCGCACACCCTGGTCGACCTTATAGAAAATGGCTACGATGTTGTCTGCATCGACAACAACAGCCGCTCCCATGCCAACATCCTGCAGGGCGTGGAGCGGATCACCGGCAAGCCCGTCAAGAACTATAAGGTAGACCTGTGCAACTTCGACGACACCTTTGCCGTGTTCCAGGAAAACGCGGACATCCATGGCATCATCCATTTTGCCGCCTATAAAGCCGTGGGCGAATCGGTAGAAAAGCCCCTGATGTATTACGAGAACAACCTCTCCTCACTGGTCAACCTGCTGCGCTGCGTCCAGGAGTTCAATACGCCCTGGTTTGTGTTTTCTTCCTCCTGCACCGTGTATGGCAACCCCGACGAGATGATGGTCACGGAAAGCACGCCCCAAAAGCCCGCCGAGTCGCCTTACGGGGCCACCAAGCAAATGGGCGAACGCATCGTTACCGACTTCCAGAGCCGCAGCAACACCCAGTGCATCCTGCTGCGCTACTTCAATCCCGTAGGAGCGCACCCCTCGGCCCTTATCGGCGAACTGCCCATCGGAAGGCCCCAGAACCTCGTGCCGGCCATCACCCAGACCGCCATCGGCAAGCTGCCCAGGATGATCGTTTTCGGCAACGATTACGATACCCGCGACGGCTCCTGCGTCCGCGACTTTATCCACGTTAGCGACATTTCGCACGCCCATACCCTGGCGATCAAATACCTGCAGGAAAAAAGAAATAAGCAAGGCACCGAGATCTTCAACCTCGGCACCGGCAACGGGGTGACCGTGCTGGAAGCCATCCAGGCCTTTGAGAAGGTCAGCGGCCAAAAGCTGAACTACGAGATCGGCCCCCGCCGCCCCGGCGATGTGATCGCCATTTATGCCAACAATGACAAGGCCCGGAAAGAGCTGGGCTGGGATCCCAAACTTGGTATTGAAGACATGATGGCCACCGCCTGGAAGTGGGAGCTCCGCCTCAAAGCCGATGAAACGCTCTTTACCTCTACCCCTTCCGAACTAAACTAAAACACCCCCAACCCCTAAAGGGGAGTAAGCCGGCCCCGCAAGGCCTGCCGTATTCAACCTTAATTAGAAAGCCCTCAGCCTATACCCGCTGCGGGGCTTTTTTATAGCCGGGTTCCCATTTCCGCCCCTGTCTACCGTCTCCCGTCTTACTTTTCCACTCACCACTCACCACTCATCACTCATGGCAGCTTAATAAATCCCACCCTTCCTATCCATCCTATTCATCTGTGGTTTACTTTTGCGACCATGTTAAAAGATATCCAACCAACTGGTAAGAAAGATACCCGCAGTGGTTTCGGCGATGGCATTGTAGAAGCCGCCCGCAAGAACCCCAACGTGGTGGCCCTCACCGCCGACCTGGCAGGCTCCATGAAGCTGCAGCAGTTTATCAAAGAGTTCCCCGAACGCTTTGTGCAGGTAGGTATTGCCGAGGCCAACATGATCGGCATCGCCGCCGGGCTGACCATTGGTGGCAAGATCCCCTTTACCACCACCTTTGCCAATTTCTCTACCGGGCGGGTGTACGACCAGATCCGCCAGAGCGTGGCCTACAGCGGCAAGAATGTGAAGATCTGCGCTTCCCACGCCGGTGTCACCCTGGGCGAAGACGGTGCCACCCACCAGATCCTCGAAGACATAGGCCTGATGAAAATGCTTCCGGGCATGACCGTTATTGTGCCCTGCGATTATAACCAGACCAAAGCCGCCACCCTGGCCGTTGCCGAATACGAAGGCCCTGTGTACCTGCGTTTCGGCCGCCCCAGCTGGCCCATCTTTACCAAGTCCGAAGAACCATTTGTTATCGGTAAAGCGCAACAGTTCTCCGAAGGCACCGACGTGAGCATCTTTGCCTGCGGCCACCTGGTCTGGAACGCCATCCAGGCGGGCGCCGCCCTGCAGGAGCGCGGCCTGAGCGTGGAAGTGATCAATATCCACACCATTAAGCCCCTCGACGAGGAAG
>DASWYM010000352.1:0-8978 GCA_036404975.1 Chitinophagaceae bacterium | reverse complement strand
GTTCATCTCCGGCAAGCGCTCCGACCGCCAGGGCATTACCCGCAATTCGGACATCACCGTCATGAGCACCCTGATGAACGCCCAGCGCTATATCATGAGCAAGTCGGTGGCACCCGGCAAGCAGGAAGAAACCCTGGTAGCGGCCGCCGAAGGCATGATCAATGCCGCCCTGCAGCGCATCAACCACTTCTACGCCAACGAATGGACCGCCTACCGCAAGCTGGTGGAAGGCACACGGGTCAGCCTGTTCAAGGAGTATAAGCCGCTGGAGCCGGTACAATGAGTGGTGAGTGGTGAGTGATGAGTGGTGAGTGGTGAGTGTCGTGCTATCACGAAAAGCTTTATAAAATCCAAAGCCCCTGCAGATCAGCAGGGGCTTTTTTTTGCCACTTTTCAGAGGTTCTTTTTGATGAACACGCCACTCATGACTGATCACTCATCACTCATTAACGTTAATTAATCTAACCCCTTGTTAATACCCCTGCCGAGGGGGCTTGTTAACACTATACGGTACGGAAATGGCCACCAAAAGGGCATAAAAACCATTGGAGAGCCACTATGAAAAAACATCTACTCTTTGCTCTATCCCTCCTTATTGCGGCGTCCTCGTTCGGGCAGATCACCATCCGCATCGGCAGGCACGAAGCCCCCGCTTCGTGGACGCCCTCGATGCGGAGCCACTTTGCGTCCACCTCGGAGGCGAAGTTCTATGCCCAGGAGATCATCGACGTGGTGGGACTGAAGCCAAATTTCGAAGTCATGGCGGCGCAGGTCGACAATGCCGCCGCCGTGGTGTACGGGGGTAAGCGCTACGTGCTGTATAACCCTACGTTTATCAACAACCTGGTGCAGCGCACCGGCAACAAGTGGGCGGCCGTGAGCGTGCTGGCCCACGAGATCGGCCACCACCTCAACGGGCATACCGTCACCTCCGGGGGCAGCCAGCCGGCCATCGAGCTGGAAGCCGACGAGTTCTCGGGTTTCGTACTGCGCAAGATGGGCGCTTCGCTGGCCGATGCGCAGGCCGCCATGAGGGTGCTGGCTGCGCAGACCGCCAGCCGCACCCACCCCGCCCAGCACGACCGCCTGGCCTATATTGCCAGGGGCTGGCAGACGGCCGACGACCAACTGGCGGGCAGGGACGTAGCCCGCGTGCCGGAAATGAGACCCCAGGCACCTGTAGCCACCCAGGAGCCGCGCCGAAGCACTTACCCCTCCACCCGGCAGCGCACCAACGGCGGTACGGTACTGAGCAACCGCAACGTGATCGGGCAGGTGCGCTTCAACGCCGATCCCAACAGCCGCTACTACGTCACCAATACCATGAGCCTGGTGAAGGTGGCCGGCAACCGCCTGGTGACCATCGGCAAACTGGCACGGCTGAACAGCCGCTCCTATCCCTACATGATCCACGACGGGAGCACGCAGTTGCTGGTCGACAGCCGCGGGGCCATCCTCACCCAGCGTGGCCAGCAGGTAGGCGTGCTGACGGCGGCGAGGGGATGAGGACGTGAGACGTGAAAAGTGAGAAGTGAGACGGCGGATAATACCATTTGCAATTAGGTAGGGCGGTAAACTAAATCACCAAATCCCTAAATCAGCAATCAGAAATTACCGCATTACCCGTTAGCTTTTGGTATAAGAGATTTCCCTATGGAGCCCCATAATCGGGAATGATGGGAAGCCCCGCTTCGGCGGGGCTTTTCTATGTTTATATGGTTTCTTTTGCCTTGGGCTTTTTGGGTGGCGGGGGCGGGGTTGGCGGCGCTACCAGCACTTCCTTACAGGGCGGTGGCGGCGGAGGCACGTCGGTGGTCTTTTCCCCGGAGCGCTGCTTCGGCGGCGGAGGCGGAGGCAAGTCCTTGACACCGGCTGCTACGGGAGGCGGAGGCGGGGGCAATACTTTCTTCTTTGTATCCTGCTGGGCACCGGCGGCCGAGCCCAGTAATAACGCCAGGGCCATCATACTAACTACTTTCTTCATGATGTTGGTTTTCTGCTAAGATGCGGCGAAGGGAAGATTCCATAAGAAACGTGAACTTTATTGAGAGATAAAGGAGGAGCGGTAACTTGCTGCCTTCTATGCGACCATTTTCGCCTCCTTACCAGTTCTTCCTGTGGGCCGCTGTGCTCTTGCTGGGTGCTTCTTTTATCCGGCCGGGCCTGCGGGCCGATATTCATCTTCACGACACCTTTTTTGTCTTCAACCTGGGACAACTGTTGCGGGCCCTGGCCTTTGGTACTTTCCTCCTCTGGCTGCTCTACCTGGTCAACAAGCCCTATCTCCACTCGGCAAAAATGATCCGCATCCACGTGGTCGTGACGCTGGTGAGCCTTGCTGCCTTACTGGGCATCACCCTGTGGATCAGTACTATGCGCGATGACCTACTGCCCACCAGGCAGGACGCCTGGACGGTTTACTACCGTGCGCGGCAGGTACAAATGATCACCCTCACCCTGTTGGCGGGCGCGCAGGTGGTTTTCCTGATGAACCTGCTGATGGGCGTGAAGCGGGCGTTCCGGAAAAAGTAAACCCTTATACCTTCCCGCCCGCCAGGCGAAAGACGTCCTTGAGCTTATAGGTCCTTACTCTGCCCTCCCCATGGAGGGCCGCGTTGATCATCGACCGCGCCACTACCGTAGCGTGGTAAGGTTTATAGGCCGTGAGGCCGGGCACGTGCCCCAGCACCGACATCACCCCGATGCCGATGCGCTCGCCAAGGCGGAACTCCTCGCGGTCGCCGGCCAGAATGCCCGGCTGGATGATGCGGATCTGGGAAAAGGGCAGCCCTTTGACGGCATCTTCCAGCTCGCCCTTCATGCGGGAGTAGAAGATGCGCGAGCGGGCGTTCGCCCCTGCCGACGACACCAGCACGTAGGTGGGCACACCGTTCTCCGCCGCCGCGCGGGCGGTTTCGTACTGGTAGGTATAGTCGATCTTGTATTGCGCTTCCTGCGAGCCGGCCTTCTTGATGGTGGTGCCCATAGCCGAGAACAGCACGTCGCCCCGCACCAGGTCCCTCCAGCTGCCGGGGTTATTAAAGTCCACCAGGTGCTCCTCCAGCTTGGGATGGCTGCGGCCGGTGGCGCGGCGTACCAGGACAATGACCTTACCGAACCGGGCATCTCCCAGTAGCTGTTCCACCAACTCCTTCCCTACCAATCCCGTTGCTCCAATAACCAGTGCTGTTTTCATCTTACTATTGTTTTTGTATGATCTCCTACTAAACTACAACATCCAACTTCCAACAACTCTAAACTCTCTACTCGAAACTCAAAACTATCTGTGCTTCGTAACCCCCACCTGCCTGCAATACTCCAACACGGGGCAGGTAGAGCAAAGCGGTATCGCCTTGCAGATATGCTTTCCAAAGGGCATGAGCAGGCGGTTGATGTCCACCCACTTCTTCTGCGGCACCACGGCCTCCAGGGCCGCCATCGTCTTCCCGGGAGTATTGGTCTGCACCAGGCCCCAGCGGTTCACCACGCGGTGCACGTGCACATCGACCGATATGCCGGCGGCGCCGCTGGTGACACCCAGGGCCAGGTTGGCGCACTTGGGCCCTACACCCTTTAGCTCGGTGAGCTTATCGAAGTCGGCGGGCAACTCGCCCCCGTGCTGCTCCACGGCGGCCTGCGCGATCCCCAGGATGGTATAGGCCTTCTGCCCCGGGTACTGGGAGCCTACCAACAGTTCCTCCAATTCCTTGGGAGAAAGCGTCAGCATCTCTTTGGGCGTGCGGGCACGGGCCAGCAGCCTTTCGGTCAGGGGGATCGTCGTCTCGTCGAGGGTGCGGATAGAAATGATGCACGACACCAATTGCTCGAAGAGGGTGTGGTAGCCCCGCTCCTTCAGTTCGAACATGGCCGCCCTGGGAAAAGGCTTAGTGGCCTTCTCGATGCGCCGCAGCATGCCGGGCAAGTCGTATGGCTTTTTGACCATGCAGGCAGGAGTGCAATTCCTACACCACCCCCAGCCCCTGAAGGGGAGCGCCCCTCGCGCAGGACCCTTCAATGAGTGATGAGTGGTGAGTGATGAGTGGGGACCATGAGACGTGAGACGTCAGACGTGAAAAAGGATTCCTCTTCCTGCTTTGTGTCTTCGTGTCTTGGCGGTCTTTGTGTACCAAGGATTGCTTTAGCAATCCTCTTGGAAAAGGGATCGGCAGGTATCTAAAACCCAACAGGGACGGGCGTTTGGGAAGCTCAGCAGGGCTTTGGGCAGGGGCAAACAGGGGTACAAATTATGCGGGGCATCTAACCCTGAAAGTTTACATTTGCCCCAAAACTCGATATACGCAATGAAACTGTCGCATCTTTCAGAAACTTTGATCGGATCAGAGATCGTAAAGCTGGGTGGCGAAATCAGGGACCGCATTCGCCAGGGGGAGCATATTTATAACTTCACCGTCGGGGACTTTGACCCGCACATCTTTCCCATCCCCAAAGAACTGGAAGACGCCATCATAGATGCCTACCGCAAGCATTTTACCAACTACCCTCCTGCCGAAGGTAACCTGGACCTGCGCCAGGCACTGAGCGCCTTTATCAGCGACTACCAGGGACTGGACTACAGCACCGAGGAGATCCTGGTAGCCTCCGGCGGCCGCCCGCTCATCTATGCCCTCTACCGCGCCGTGTGCGACAGGGGCGACAAGGTGATCTACGCCGTGCCGTCGTGGAATAACAACCACTACACCCACTTTGTCAGCGGGGAGCACGTGGTGGTAGACGCCAAGGCCGAGAACAACTTTATGCCTACGGCCGATGACCTGCGCCCGCACATCAAGGAAGCTACCTTGCTGGCGCTCTGCTCGCCGCAGAACCCCACGGGCACCACCTTCCGCCGCGAGGACCTGGAAGCTATCTGTGCCATGGTGGTGGAGGAGAATGCCCGCCGCGGGGCCGGCCATAAAAAGCTGTACGTGATGTATGACCAGATGTACTGGCAGCTCACCTACGGGAATATTCACCACTACGACCCGGTAAACCTGAACCCGGAGATGCGTCCCTACACCATCTATGTCGACGCGGTAAGCAAAGTCTTTGCCGCCACCGGTGTGCGCGTGGGCTGGAGTGTAGGCCCGGCCAACGTACTGAACAAGATGAAGGCCATCCTGTCGCACGTGGGTGCCTGGGCGCCCATGGCCGAGCAGAAAGGACTGACCCAGTTCCTGAAGCAGAAGGGTGCTATCAACAACTACCTAAGCATATTCAAGGCTGAAGTGGAAGAGCGCCTGCGCCGCATCTACGACGGCTTTATACAGCTGAAGCACGACGGCTTTAACGTGGACGCCGTAGCCCCCGAGGCCGCCATTTACCTCACCATCAAGATCGACCTGGTGGGCAAGGGCCTGGGCGATGGCATGAAGCTGAATACGCAGTCCGATGTGACCTCCTATATCCTGAAGAACGCCAAGCTGGCCGTAGTGCCTTTTTACGCATTCGGGGCACCGAAGGACTCCACGTGGTACCGCCTGAGCGTAGGCACCTGCCGGAAAGAGGAGATCGACGAGATGCTGGATAAGCTGCGCGAGGCGCTGAAGCAACTGCAGTAAGGGAAGCTGCGAGCTTTTAGCTGCGAGCCTGGTCTCCTAAGACGGAACATACTTTACAGAACAAAGCCCCCGGTAACAGGATTACCGGGGGCTTTTGGTTTATATATAGAGCTATTACCCTTGTTTGCATTTACCTCCTGCTGCAACTTTTCATAGTTGCCCCAGGCAAGTTCCTTCCCTTTGCCGGACACGGCCATATACCATGGACTATGATCTATGGACTTCGCTCCTAGTTCTTATTGATCAGGAAATAGAAAGGTTTGAGCTCGAAGAAAGAAGCTGCCTTCATAATCCGCTTCTTCCGGGACGTAATGCGGTTACGCGCCACCAGCTCGTGCGCGGCACAGAAGGTCTCATTGTTCTCCACCCGCATAGCCACCGTGTGCAGGCAATCGATATGTTTTTCAAAGTCCTCTTCCGATATAGAGGGTGTCTTCAGCAAGACGAGCAAGTCTCGATTTCGGTTCTTCATCGCTCCTGTATTTATCGTTCAACCATATCCTACCTACCGGGGATTACCGGGGCAGCCGCAATTGCTGCCTTTGCCGGAGCCGGAGTAGTAATTGCGCTGACAGCCGGTTCCTATAATCACCCAAGCCAAGAACAATGCCATAATTGTGTACTTCTTCATCATATATAGGTTTGTAAATTAACTATTTTAGGCCTTTATTAGTATGCCTCCCCTCCCAAAGCCGAGAAATTTAATATGAACCTGGAAGATTTAACAACTAAGCCGCGCGTTTTAGTAGCACCGATGGACTGGGGGCTGGGCCATGCCACCCGTTGTATTCCCCTGATCCGCCACCTGTTACGCCAGGGCTGTGCCGTTTGGCTGGCCGGCGAGGGCCGTATAGAAGCCCTGTTGCGGACAGAATTCCCCGACCTGCCGTTCCTGGCCCTGCCGGGCTACAATATTGAGTACGGCCGCTCCCGCTGGGAGCTGCTGGGCAAGATGGCGCTGCAGATCCCCAAGATCCTCGACCGCATCCAGAAGGAGAACGAATGGCTGGCGGAGGCTATGGCGGAGCACCGCTTCGACGTGGTGGTCTCCGACAACCGCTACGGGCTCTACCATGAGGACGCCTACTCGGTGTTCATGACCCACCAGCTGCTGATCAAGGCACCCTTTGGCTCGTTTGGCGAGGGTATGATGCAGCGCTTCAACTACGACTTTATCGAGCAGTTCGACGAGTGCTGGGTACCCGACGTGGCGGGCACGCCCTCACTGGCCGGCGTATTGTCGCACCCTGCAACTATGCCGGCCGTGCCGACCACCTACCTGGGGCCGCTGTCCCGCTTCCGCCGCCCTGCAGAGGAGGTGGAACCGAAGCACCTGCTGGTGGTGCTCACCGGGCCGGAGCCCCAGCGCTCGATCCTGGAAGACTTGCTATTGGAACAATTGAAAGACTATACCGGTCCCATCCTGTTTGTGCGCGGCCTGCCGGGCGCCGAAGAAGAGCCCGTGGAAGCTGAGAACCTCACCATCCTCAATCACCTGGACTCTGAAGCCATGCAACAAGCGATGGAAGAAGCGGTGCTGGTGATCAGCCGCTGTGGCTACAGCACGGTGATGGACCTGGCGGCGCTGGGCAAGAAAAGCATCCTTATTCCCACCCCCGGGCAGACCGAACAGGAGTACCTCTCCACCCACCTGATGGAGCAGGGCCTGGCCCTCTGCGCCACGCAGGACGAGTTCCAACTGCAGCCCCTATTGCAGCTGGCGGAGGTGTTTCCCTATAGCTTTACCGATTTCGATCACAGCGCCGCTATGGAGGCCGCCATCGATACGGTGCTGGCGAAGGTGAAGGCCAGGGCGGAACAAAGGGTGAGCAGCGAGTAGAGAGCTACGAGTTTGGAGCTGCGAGCTACGAGCTGTTAGCTGTCAGCCAGCTACAGAACCAACAGATTTACAGGTATTCTAAAGGAGCTTCGGCTCCTTTTTTTATTTGTCGCAAACACCCCTTCACGGGTGTCATTTACATAACCAAAGGCATCTTTCTGCCCATCTCCAGCCGGGGTTGACCAGTATCCGACCAGTATCAAACCAGTATCTGACCAGTATATAACTAGTATCTATATAGATACTGATCGGATACTGGTTGAATAGGGGTCAAATAGAGGTTGTATACCGGTTACCCATGCATGGGAGGTGATGAAAAACGTCTTTACGGGGCAAATAGGACACCCGGGGCTGTAAACGACCCAAGCTCGCAGCTAGAAGCTCGTAACTCGCAGCTCACAACCCGCAGCTTCCTATCTTTGCCCCCTTTGTGAATCACTCCACCAAAGCCCATATGGCGGTGCTGGGCACCAACCTGTTCTTCGCGGCCAACTTTACGTTTGTGAAGATGATCTCCCCTGCGCTCATCGGCGCCTTTGGGGTGAACGTGTACCGCGCGGGGCTGAGCCTGCTGCTGTTCTGGGCCGTATGGCTGCTGGGCAACACGAAGGCCGGCATCGAGCGCCGGCACTGGGGCCGCTTTGCCCTCTGCGGCCTTTTTGGCGTGGCAATCAACCAGATGCTGTTCCTTAAAGGACTCACCCTCACCTCCACGGTGCATGCCTCGCTGCTCACACTCACTACGCCCCTGCTCATTACGGTGTTTGCCCTCTGGGTGCTGAAGGAGCGCCTGACTCTCTTTAAAGCCCTCGGCCTTGCGCTGGGCATTGGGGGCTCGGCCCTGCTCATCCTGTCGAAAGAAAGCAGCACCCATGCACCCAACTACCTGCTGGGCGATGCGATGATCATGCTCAACGCGGTATTCTATGCCTTTTACTTTATCCTGGTCAAGCCGCTGATGGAGCACTACAGCCCCCTGCACGTCATTCGCTGGGCCTTTACCATCGGCTTCTTTATGATCCTGCCGTTTGGGTGGGGACAGGCCGTATCTGCCGACTTTGCCGCTTTCGAAGTGCAGCACTTCGTGGCCCTGGCGTGGGTGGTGGTGATGGGCACCTTCCTGGCCTATTACTTCAACATCTACGGCATCCAGCACCTGGGCGCCGGCACCACGGGCGCCTACATCTATACCCAGCCGGTATTTGCCGTCATCATCGCGGCGCTGGTGCTCGGCGAGGAGATCAGCTGGCAGAAGGCGCTGGCCGGAGCGCTGATCTTTGCCGGGGTGTACCTGGTGAACCGGAAGAAAGTCCCCACCCCTAAAGGGGAGCGCTACGCACAGGCCCTGCCGAATGAGTGATGAAGGTGAGTGGTGAATGGTGAGTGGTGAATGGTAAATGGAGAGAAGGGCGAAACGCAATTAATGGGTGGGGTATTGCGTTTTAGGGATGAGTTATATAATTTAGTAACGCTAATCCTTATTTTATGAAAGTCACCACCTACGTGGCAGGTTTCCTGCTGCTTTTTTCCTCCTTCTTGTTTACCAATTGTACGGCTAAGCGGGATTTTGTGTCCACGCC